>JBMZDT010000360.1:0-2921 GCA_049614505.1 Leucothrix sp. | reverse complement strand
CCCGGCGACCAAACCGCAATCGATGCCTTATCAGGGGCGACGGCCATAATACCCCCACCAACACCACTTTTCCCTGGTAAACCCACCCGAAAAGCAAACTCCCCTGACCCATCGTAATGCCCACACATCATCATCAGAGAGTTAATGCGTCGAGCACGCTGCTCAGACACCACCTTAACTCCAGTGGCTGAACTGACACCATTCGTCACCAAAAACTGAGCAGCCCTTGCCAGCTGCTCGCAACTCATCGCGATGGAGCAGTGGTTGAAATAGGTATTGAGTACTTGGTCGACTGGGTTATTAAAGTGGCCATAAGAAGCCATAAAATGTGCTAGCGATGCGTTTCTATCACCCGTTAACTGCTCTGATCGAGCAACTTTTTCATCAATATCTATAGCAGGGTCATTTGCCAACGCACGCACAAAGCTCAAAATGTCTTGCAGTGTTTCATCAGACTCATGAGACGCCATAATTGTATCAACAATGGTAATCGCGCCCGCATTGATAAATGGGTTACGGGGTTTTCCATGCTCCATTTCCAACTGAACAATGGAATTAAACGGGTCACCTGATGGCTCGCGCCCTACCCGCTCCCATAGCTTATCGCCATGCTTATCGAGCGCCATGGTAGTGGTAAAGACTTTGGAAATGCTTTGAACAGAGAACAAGGTTTGCGCATCACCTGCGCTAAACACTGTCCCATCGGGCAATGCTACAGCAATGCCAAATTGATTAGGATCGACAGATGCCAGCTGAGGAATATACGTTGCCACATTGCCTTTATCAGGTATGACGCTAACCTCAGCCGCTATGTCATCAAGCACTGACTGCATGTTTTCCATTAGGCACGTTCCGGCTCGTAAGGGTGTTGTGTCATCCAATGCTCTGCAATATCAATGCGTCGCGTAACCCAAACCTTTTCATGCTGCCCAATGTAATCCAAGAATCGCTGCAATGAGGCAAAGCGCCCTGGCCTGCCCGCCAAGCGACAATGCAAGCCTATCGACAACATCTTAGGTTCTGTCTCACCTTCAGCATAAAGCACATCAAAGGCGTCTCGTAGATAGCTAAAGAATTGGTCACCACTGTTAAAGCCTTGTGGTGACGCAAATCGCATGTCGTTAGTGTCCAAGGTATACGGTACAACAAGGTGTGGTTTTGTCTCGCCCGCAGTCGTTTCAACATCAGTCCAAAACGGCAAATCATCACCATAATAGTCTGAGTCATAAGTGAAACCACCCTCATCAACCACCAGCCTACGCGTGTTTGGGCTATCTCTGCCAGTATACCAACCCTTAGGCTTCTCACCCGTTAGCTTTTCAATGATTTCAATGGCTTCCTTTAAATGCTGACGCTCTACATCTTCTGGGGTGTTTTGATAATGTATCCAGCGTAAACCGTGACAGGCTATCTCATGCCCTTGCTCAACAAATTCTTTGGCTAAATCAGGATGGCGCTCTAACGCCATTGCCACGCCGAAGATCGTTAGCGGTAATTCACGTTTTTTAAATTCATTTAAGATTCGCCAAACACCTGCCCGCGAGCCATATTCATAAATCGACTCCATACTCATGTGACGATCAGGGTAAGCCGCTGCACCTACAATTTCTGAGAGGAATTGCTCAGAACCTTCATCACCATGTAGCACACAGTTTTCACTGCCTTCTTCGTAGTTCAGTACAAACTGCACAGCAATTCTTGCTTGGTTTGGCCAATTGGCGTGTGGCGGTTTTCCACCATATCCAATCAAATCACGCGGGTAATCGCTGGACGGTTTATTCTGCTGACTCACTTTCTACTCCTCGACTGATGCACATCACAAATTAATAGTCGTTGATATTATAAATTTGGGACGTTAAATTGAATCAAAATTGGAGAATACACGATGGGCAAGCTAACGACACACATTCTTGACACCGCTTATGGAAAACCCGCTAGCGGTGTGCAAATTCGTTTGTATCGAATTGAAGAATCACGCGTCTTGATTAAGAGCGATATCACTAATAGCGATGGGCGGGTTGACTCCCCATTGCTAGATGATGAAACCATAGCTGTGGGAAAATATGAAATTGAGTTTGAAATCGGTGAGTATTTCCGACAGATAGGCGCACCAATGGATGAGCCAGCTTTTGTTGATGATGTCGTACTGCGTTTTGGTATCGCTAATGCTGAGCAGCATTACCATGTGCCATTGCTCGCATCACCTTGGAGCTACTCTACTTACCGTGGTAGCTAATCAGAAAAGCACCCAAATAGCCTCAGCAAGATTATTCCTTATCTTCAATTCCAACAATAAACAGCACGGCGTAGTCTTGCTTACTACACCCTTCAACCGCAGGCATCACACTGCCAGGAGGGATTTTGAAAAGCGACCGATCAACACTGGCTGGCGAGCATGCTTTGGGCGACTCGGCACTGGCCGGCTTATAACGAGCAGAACGACAGGGTAGGTGTGTGACGTCAAACAGCTTGGCGTTATCGCCTAGTTCCCAACGCTGCACGCCGTTGTCGTCTTTAGGATGGATGGTTAACACAGTAGTGACCTCACGATCACCTGTCACCATATAGTTTCCGGGCGCCACTGGAAACGTTGGTTTTTCCATAATGAGGCCATTTTCATCCAACCACCAGTCCTGCTCATCAAACTGCCACCCACCCGGGCCATAGCCGCCTGTTGCTTTTAAAACTGAAAAAAGTCGCAACCAAACACCGCGTGGACCTGGGTCTCTATCCCATAGCCCCCAATGCTCAGCACCCACACCAGAGTTGGCCTCTGGATCACCCAATGCAGCAATAAACTGGATTGGAATACGTTTAAACTTTGGAGCTGAGTCGGCACGAGCTTGCAATGACGACATCGATGCAAGCATCAACAAAACCATTAAACAAGATTTGCTTTGGCTAAGAAAGGTCTTAACGGA
>JBMZDT010000359.1:0-2931 GCA_049614505.1 Leucothrix sp. | reverse complement strand
ACACAACAAGCATTGAACTGCTTATGTGAGGGTATTGAGCGTTACCAAGAAGCGATTGGGCGCTCCATCTTGATTGAAAACCCAACCAATTATTTAGACTTTGTTTCAGAAATGGATGAAGCTGATTTTCTAATGGAAGCGGCGAGTCGTACTGGCGCAGGTTTATTAATTGATGTGAACAATTTATACCTGAGCTACCGAAATACTCAGCTAAACCCCGAACAGTATTTACAATCACTAGATCCTAACAAAGTCGGTGAGATTCATATTGCTGGGTTTGATGCTGATCCCAATTTTCCTGATGAATTACTCATTGATAGTCACGCGGCGCCAGTGGATGAGGCCGTTTGGTGTTTACTAGAGACTGCTCTCTCGATACTCGGCCCTAAGCCTGTATTACTTGAGCGCGATGACAATGTGCCTGAGTTTGGCGAATTAATGAATGAGCGGAATAGAGCCTATGAAATATTGCAAAGCACGCGCCACGGCGAATTAGGTGGAGCACTCGCTTATGTCAGCTAATACCAGTTCTCACAGTGATTATCTATCGGCATTCCAGCAGTTTCTGCAAGTGGGTGATAAGTCGCAGCTTAGTGCTTACCTTGAAGGCAATCGCCCCAGTGCTTTTTTAAGCGTTTATCGCAATGGTTTTATTAGAGCGAGTGTTGCGGCACTTGAAAGTAATTTTCCAGGTTTGGTAACGTTATGGGGTGAGGACTATTTTGCGCAAGTGGCGGCCGCGTATGTCAATGCTTCGCCACCAGCCTCGGCAACGCTCATTGGCTACGGATTTGAACGCTCGTTGGATAATACGACCGTAAGCTTTATTGATTTTTTACAACAGACTGAAGAAATTATTAAGCAGTTCCCTTATGTCTTAGACATTTGCCGATTAGAACAGGCTTGGTCGCAGGCGCTTAATGAAAATGGCGATGCGTTTTTAACCCTTGAGGCTGTGCAAGCGCTGATATCACAAGGCGTAGATTTATCCGAGCTGCCATTAGTCCTTGTTGATTCTAGTCGAATGGTTCACCTTGAATTTGATATCTTTCCGCTCTGGGGGCAGTTACGATTTGGAGAGCTGTCAGAGGAGCAATCGATTGAGTTAGTTGCACAAGATAACGCAGTGATTTTTTGGCAGAGGGACTTACAAGTCCAAGCCAAGCCATTGTCTGCTGTTGAAGCTGTGTTCATGGATAAGCTAAAGCAATCAGGGAGCATGGATGATGCAAGCACTGAGGCATTAGCGTTAGATGAAAATTTTGATATTTCCACCTTGTTTGCTGAACTACTGAACGCCCACCTTTTAAAACAAGAAAATGAGACCTAATCAAGCGAGTACGTTATGAATGCAATACAATCTTTTTATATTTCAGCGTTTGAATCGTTGAACAAATGGTTTAAACCACTGGCTCTATTAGGTTTGCGGTGGCAAATCTTTAGCGTGTTTTTTTACTCTGGTCTGGCTAAGTGGAACGGCTTTCTAAAGCCAGATCCGGGCGTCTATGATTTGTTTCTTTATGAATTTTTCTGTCCTGAAGAGCCGCGTGCAGGTGCATTACAGCTTTGCGATCCTAAAACGCTGGACTATGTAGAGGGTTCCAGCATCGTTACCTACATCAAATACTTTGCGGTGACGGTGGGTGTTTTAGAAATTATGTTACCTGTATTACTCATTGTCGGCTTATTCACGCGCTTTTCTGCGCTAGGGATTTTGCTAATGACGCTGTTTATTCAAATCGCCGTCTTCCCAACCTGGTCGCATTGGGTGAACCCGGCAATGTGGTGGGCAGGTGTCGCCGCGGCACTGATGATTGTTGGCCCAGGCAAGCTTTCACTGGACTATTGGTTGGGGCTTGAAAGAAAAACGAACTGACCAATCTAACGATCCGTCTGGCCTGAGACTGTATTCAGGTCAGACGAATCACAGCCAACGACAGCTAGTCACTTTGCGCTAGCAACGAGGCATTACCGCCTGCCGCGGTCGTATCGATGCAGATATGCCGCTCCAAAGTGCAGCGTTGCTGCATGTCTGCTGTATCGTACATCAAAGGTAAGATAGCGCCCTTACGTGCTGCTAACGCTTGCCTTGCATGCTGCATATCATCGTGTTTTCCCCAAAATGCAACAGCTTGTATCCCATGGATATACTCAAGATCTGATAGGTTAAGTTGTCCAGTGATGAATGTGATATTTGCGTGTGATTCGTGATTGTCAGGCGTCACGGCTAATACTGAACAGCCAAGCTCAGCAGCAATTTGGGCTTGTTCAAGGGCATCTTCCAATGAGGGGCCAAGGCATAACACAGCGCCTCTGGCAAAAGTGGATAAGCGATTAGACTCCCCCGTTGGGCCTGGTAAGTCAGTAACAGATAATGCCGACTTGCTAGCATTGGGCAGGGCATCAATGGCTGCTTGCAGACGCTCACGTGATATTAAGCTAGCCGCGACATTGCTCATGCCAGAGAGATCGTTTGTTGGGTTTGCAGTGGTCATAAAACGTTTAACATAGTTTGGCCCACCGGCTTTAGGCCCAGTGCCAGATAAACCCTCTCCACCAAAGGGCTGAGACCCAACAACCGCCCCAATCTGATTGCGGTTGATGTACATATTGCCCACGTTGAGTCGCGTAGTAATCGCCTCAACGCGATCATCAATGCGGGTATGCAGTCCGAACGTCAGTCCATACTTTTTAGCATTAATATCATCCACAATGCTGTCAATTGCGTCCGCACTAAAAGTAGCGACATGCAGTACTGGGCCAAAAATTTCTTCCTGTAAGTCAGCGATGCCATCGACCTTAATCACCGTTGGTGCTACAAAATTGCCCACCTTAGGAACGGGTAGTGACTTTAAAATGCGGCCATCAATTGCAGCGTGCGCTATGTGCCTGTTAATCGATTGTTTTGCGTCTGAATCAATCACGGGGCCA
>JBMZDT010000358.1:0-2935 GCA_049614505.1 Leucothrix sp. | reverse complement strand
GCAACTAAGGACAAACCCACCCCTAGCCACCAAACCAAATCATAATTACCTGTTTGTTCATACGTCCAGCCACCGAGCCAGACACCGCTGAATGAGCCGAGCTGATGCCCTAAGAAAACAAATCCATACAGCATCGACATGTAGCGAGTACCAAACATGACGGCCACTAGGCCTGAGGTTGGTGGGACGGTGGCTAGCCAAAGAAAGCCCATCACCGCGCAAAAAGTAAAAATACTAATCAGTGTTACGGGGACTAATACAAACATAGTAATGGCAACGCCACGTAGTAAGTAGATGGTTAGTAAAACCCAGCGGCGCTCGTACTTGCTCGATAAGACACCCGCCATATAGGCGCCAAACACATTGCACAGGCCAATGGTTGCCACACTCCAAGCACCAATTTTTGCATCAAATCCTAAATCAGATAAATAAGCGGGTAGGTGGGCGGTGATGAAGGCGACATGAAACCCACAGACAAAGAACCCCATTAACAGCAAGACGTAGGATTTATGCGCAAAGGCTTCTTTGAGCGCTTCACCCATATTTTGCTTGGGTAGTGCTTTATCAGCGGCAGACTCTCCCGCATACGGTGCTAACGGCATCGCCAGCAAAATCATTGCGAAAGCAGATAAGGCGAGAATATGGAGTGTGTTGATCCAGCCAACACTATCAATTAAGCCTTGGGCAACCGGTACAACCAAGAACTGTCCTAAAGACCCTGCTGCGGTGCCGACGCCTAATATCCATTGCCTACGGTCTTCACTAACGGCACGTGCTAGGGCAGGGAGGATAATGCCAAAGGAGGTGCCTGCAACGCCTGCGCCAACTAGCATGCCCGCAGACCCATGTAGCATCCAAGGCTCGCTAACATGAGGCATTAGCCCCATGCCAAGGGCATATAAAAGCGTACCGGTGGCAATGACTTTAATATTACCAAAGCGATCTGCCAGTGCTCCAGCAAACACGGCAACCACGCCCCAAGATAAGTTTTGGATAGCCAGCGACAGGCCGATAATGTCACGTCCCCATCCATTCGCTTCACTGAGTGGTTTGACGTAAAGGCCAAAGCCTGAGCGATAGCCAAATGAGAGTAAGACGAGTAGGCATGCTGAAATAATCAGAAAATAGCTACTGCTTGGTATTTTGGAGAGGGCTTTACTCATCACTGACATCTCTTGCTAAACTGATGGCAGCATAAAACAATGTCAGTGGTTTTGCAGTAGTAAAGAGCCTTAAAGCAGCGCTTGTTTAGCGGCGGCTTTCAGCAGGGTAGAGCGAGCGTAAGAACAGCCCAAGGCCACCAAAGGCAAGCACCAAAATAACGATTAAATCAAATGCCGACATGCGTTGGAAGCTGAAGTTAACGCTAGCAATCACGCCAAAAATAAGGGAAATAAGCGAGACGCCTGCCAGTATCCAGCCTAGATAGTTTTTGGAATTATAGAAGATTAATCCGACGCCAAAAATAAATGGGATCATGATCATGCCGCTGGTAATGCTAAATCCACCCACATTATAAAGATTATAGCCAAACCCAAATCGTGATCGAATCACAATGGCATTTAACAGCATATAAAAACCACTGCACATCATCACCAAACCGATTAAAAATGACATAAGTCCGCCGTCTGAGCCGCCTGCTCCACGCATAGTTTATTCCTGATTAATGGTTAAAAATTTTGCTGGCGCTATGCTATCAAACCAAGCGGTCGATGCGTAGTTTTGAAATTGGACGGTAGTAAAATACAGATTTTCGGTGGCGCGTTGAGACTTGTTGGGTAAACTAGGCGCATCGTGCTACCGATTAACTTCTAAATAAAGGCTGAACCATGAAACCACTAACTACACTAGAACTGCTATCAACGTTAGTTGGTTTTGATACGACTAGCCGACAAAGCAACCTACAGCTCATTAACTATGTGAGAAATTATCTGGAAGGCTATGGGGTTGAGTCCACACTGATTTATAACGATGAAGGCGATCGTGCTAACCTCTATGCGACCATTGGCCCACACGATGTCGGCGGTGTTTTACTGTCAGGCCATACGGATGTGGTCCCTGTGACGGGGCAGGCTTGGGACTCTGATCCGTATCAAATTACTGACCGCGACGGTGTGCTTTACGGGCGGGGTAGTAGCGATATGAAGGGCTTTATTGCGGCAACCTTAGCAGCTGTCCCGACAATGCTGGATAAGCGTTTACACACCCCGCTACACCTAGCCTTTTCTTATGACGAGGAGATTGGCTGTGTTGGGGCAAAGCACATGGTAGAAAAGCTCAAGCTGCTTGAGGTAAAGCCAAAGCTTGGGGTGATTGGAGAGCCGACCTTAATGCAGAGCATTGTAGGGCACAAAGGTAAGCGGACGTTTCGTGTTGAGTTTACGGGATTCTCTTGCCACTCTGCCTATCTGGATGATGGAGTGAACGCCGTCGAACACGCAGCTAAGCTGATCTTATTTATCCAAACGATGAATCAAAAGCTGGTAGACCGAGGACAAACGGATTCGGGTTACTCGGTTGACCACTCAACGTTTCAAACAGGAGTTATTCAGGGGGGAACGGTCATTAATATTGTCCCTCGAAGCTGTGAATTTGTTTTTGAAATACGCCACCTACCGCAGCATGATGTAGAAGCCATGCTCAAAGAAATTACCGACTACGCCTATCAAGAAGTCTTGCCAGAAATGCGCCGAGGCAATGAAGAATGTGATATCACGTTTACGACCCTATCGGCTTACCCTGGGATGCACACACATGTTGAGTCAGAGTGTGTGGAGCTGGTGACATCGTTGACGGGTCATGCTTGTACGGATGAGAAAGTTAGCTTTGGTACTGAGGGTGGACTGTTTCAGGAGCATCTGGATATGAACTGCGTGGTCTGTGGGCCAGGCAGTATTGAGCAAGCGCATAAACCAAATGAGTTTATTCATCGCGG
>JBMZDT010000357.1:0-2940 GCA_049614505.1 Leucothrix sp. | reverse complement strand
ATGGGCTTTGCGCTCACTGTACTAAAACTCCTGCTTGGTTAAGAGAAGAATCTAGGGCATTTAAGGTATGGGTCGCAGCAGGTGATTTATCTCCGTCAGGTCAGCAATTACTAGAGTCTAAATCGTACCTAGAGTTAAAACTCAATACAGAAAAGTGGGAGCTGGATAAGGAGTTTTACGAAGATAGGGGTGTGTCAAAAACTCAATCTGAGTTGGATGTTCTTAGAGGCAAGCAAACTGGTAGCCTTCACCTCTTTTCCAATAAAGAGTCGCGCTTAAATTTCAGTTTTAACAAATTCTATGCGGTATGTGAATACCACGACACTGATATGCAAAACCATGTCTTTTCGTACAATCAGAAAAACCTTAAAATACAGGTCATAAAAGAGCTGCATATAGAACAGTCTTGTCCTTGTTGTGGTGTAGGCTTATTTATGTACAGTAGCCATTGTCATATGCTTAGGGAAGATGGTTTTGAGATTATCCAAAGCTTATTAAATGAAACGGAAAACAATTCAAACTGGATTCCTTTTGAAGATCAATCCTATAATAGTGCTGGCTTTGGATGAACGGCAAGTGCATGAACTATAAAAGAAATTACGACTTCTAACGCCTGAGCAGCAACATCAAATACCCAAGATTCAACATACTAGACAATGCCGCTGCAAAATAGGTAAACGCCGCTGCTTTTAACACAGTTCTTACAGCAGGCATGTGCTCCTCAGAAATATAGCCTTCTTCCAAAATGGGTAGTGCTTTCCCAAAGCTGGCATCCCATTCTTCAGGTAGCACGATCAGATAGGTGAGTGCTGAAATGACCTGCATGACCACACTGATAATAATAGGTAGCGCGATTGCAATAGGGGCTTTTAAAAGCACGGCGACAATGGGAGAAGCCCATAGTACATAGATCCCATATTTGCGAATCTTGATGGCTTGGGGAATATACTTCTCGCGCAGTTTAAACACTTCTTCTCTACGGGAAAATTGGATGGCGTGGCCGACTTCATGCGCAGCGACAGCAATTGCTTTGAGTGAGCGCCCATTGTAATTACTAGGGCTTAAACGCACCATTTGGTCGGTGGGGTCAAAGTGATCGTGGTTTTCTTCGGTTTCTTCTACGCCAATGCCAGTTAGTTTAAATCGCTCGATTAGGTGTTGAGCTAACTCGCCACCTGTCCCTTCAATGTCGGGTAAGTCATGAGCGTTTTGCTTCATGACGCGACGTATCCATAGCTGAGGTAGGTAGCTAAGTAGTAGGAGTAATCCAATGAAAATGGCGATGATCATGAGGCGTGTTCTAAGTGGACTTTGAAATATCAGTATAAAGGGAATGTTAAGTCATTGTGAAATATACGGTTGAGCAGGGTGGGGGCTGTATTTAAAATAAAAAAGAGGCATGAGTGCAGTACTAACCAAGAAAAACGTGTAAAGCTGGATAATGTTACAATTTCCACAACATCTTCAGACTCAAAGCCGACCTTATCATGCTGATATTCAATTGCACCAAAGCCGCTCAGGACTTCTTTACCATCACTCGTAAAGGGAAAAAACAAACGATTGTCGAAACACCACCGTGCAAGGAGATGAGCGAAGACAGTTTGCACCTCACTAGCCAAAGTGAAAAGCCACTGCGCATTCAGCAATGGATGCTGCACGCTGTGAGTATCAAACGCAAACATTGCTTAGTTGCGGTGGAGGTCAATACTCGCTTCTGTGTCGTTTTGGCTGGATTAAAAAAAGCAGACCTCGAAGGGTTTCTGAGCCTGTTCAAAACCTATTTTTCATCTCAGGTTTTGGGCTACGGTAATGAAGTCGGCATTTGGAATGGTAAGGATTCTAAAAAGATCGTTAAAGAGACGTTAAATCATTTCGCAGAAACGCATTTCTTCCGTCGTTATGACAGCAGTGTACAAGCGCGAATTAATGGTATCGTTCAAGAACTGCGCCATTGGGCTGATGTCGAGCCGACCCTCCTTACGGATGAGAATACACTACTGAACTTCAGCTATCGTTCCAATACGCGCTTGTGGAAAAGTAAGGCTTACCCCAAACAAGACTATATCGTCCCTAATGAAGAAATGTTGATTGGCTGGCAACAGCTGTACCAAAAAGCAACGCCTAAACAGCTAACAGCAAACCGTAAAATAATGAGGGAATACGAACAGAAAAGAATGGCTGCTTTCAGAGAGCATTTGCAGGGCGGGTCGTTATTATCGGGTTTACCAGAACAGCCGCTTACAGATGAGTCAGGGCTGATAATGCCAAGTAGTGAGGCATTAAGCGATGATGATTTAGAGTTTCTGGATGACATGCTTTCGAAGTACGAAACAGAATTCTCATTACAAAATGCATCAAGCCTTCATGGTTTTCTAACAGCCGTTATTTCTGGGCCCAATATGATGCCACCAAGTCATTGGCTACCGCAGATTTGGGGTGAAAAGCAGCCAAATTGGGAGGGTATGGATGAGTTGCAGCGCTTTATGGGGGCTGTGTTCACTATGATGAATAATATCTCTGCGACTTTAATGGATGCACCACAGGACTTTGTGGCGATATTTATTGGAGATCAAGATAACGCAATAGTCAATTATTGGTGTGCTGGCTACCTGAGCGCGACGGATATGGATGAGGAAGCTTGGGCAAATTTACCTGATCACCTCGCTGAAAAAATGAGTTTTTTGGATGAAGTGGCTTTAAAGCTTACAGTGGACGGAGGAAAGCCGCTGCTTGTGCAAAAACCATTGTGTGATGAGATTGTTAGTATTGCTCAAGCGTTACACGCTTACTGGCTGACGCAGCGAAGCCCTGTGCCACGTGGCATGCAGTCTAAAAGTAATACTAAACGGCCTGATAATGTGATTCAACTCAAGCCGCAGCACCCAGTGACTGGGCAGAAAACAGGGCGTAACGAACCCTGCCCTTGTGGCAGTGGGAAGA
>JBMZDT010000356.1:0-2953 GCA_049614505.1 Leucothrix sp. | reverse complement strand
ACCCACCCCATGAGGGGCGCAGTAAAGCAAATACCCAACCCGCCACCTCACTAAAGCAATCACCCTGCTCTATCCACTCCTTCAGCCCCAGATGAATCAGAGCCATCAGCATCAGCCATCGAACCAAATCCCATGACGCCCGTTTCAACCCCTTCCATATCTGAAGCAGCAACTTCCGGCTCATTACCTGACCCCAACTCGGGCACCGATTGATGTTTTTCTGGTTTCATTTCACGCTGCAAACCCTTGGCTAACTCTTTAATACTGCCACCGTTAAGACCTACTTCATTTAGCAACGACTCAACCATGGGCGCTTGCGCACGATAACGCAAAGCACTATCTACCACCTGGTCAGCAAGACTTCCGCCGCCACCGCCTGATGAGCCACTGGTGCTTGCAGCCCCGCTGCCACCACCTGCTGCACCACCGCGCCCAATCACATTAGAAAAGCCATCAACCTGCATAATTTTGATGCCTTCAATGTTCTTCATCGGCTTCACACTTTGGCGAATGATATCAGGGAGCTGATGCACGATACTGGTCTTAATCTGCATATTAACCTGCTCCTTTGACAAGGTATTCGCAGCGGCATTGACTTTGGTTTTACCTTCTGCTTCAACTTCCCAGCGCACACGGCTAGCTTCTGCTTCGCGCACGTCGGCGTCGGCTGAGGCAATAGCAAAAATCTTCTGCCGCTCAGCTTCTTTTTCGGCACTAATGACTTCAATAATACGATTTCGTTCAGCTTGGGCCCGGTCTTTAGCGGTGGTGATTTCTTCTTGTTTAGCCGCCGCTTCCGCTTTGACTTCATCAGTATCAATCCATGCCTCTGCCGCTGCTTTCTGGGCAGCGGCTAGCGCGATAGCTTGCGCCCGCTTGGCCTCTTCTAACTCAATCTCTGTCTGAATTCTTGCTTGTTCAATCTGTCGGTCGGTCTGTAACTTACGCTCAGCAATTACCATCGCCTGCTCTTGATCGGCAATAGCTTCTGCCTTTTCTAAATCCAACTGCCTATTATGCGCGGCCAAATCCGCCTCTTTAATTGCAACTACTTTAGCGTTTTGAACAGCATTTTGCTGCTTTTCATTATCGGCAATTTTCTGTAAAACATAGGTTCGCCCCTGAGCATCAAACGCATTTTCAACATTAAAGAATTCTAAATCTGTCTGGTTAAGCTGTGTTAGTGCCACCGATTCAAGCATCAAGCCCATTTTCTCTAAATCGACTTTTACCCCTTCTTCAACATTAGTTCCAAATTCACTACGGTTATCATTGAGCTCTTCCATATTCATCAGTACCGCAGCCCGACGCAGCGCATCATCACAACGTCCTTCAACCTGATCCTTAAGGGCTTCAGGCTCAAGCGTCTTACCCCCCAAAGTCTGCGCTGCTTTTGAAATAGACTCTGGCGTGGGCTCCACCCTGAGAAAGAACTCAGAATTGATATTAATGCGTATCCGATCTTTCGTTCTAAGCGACTGGTCATTGGCACGACTAATGACAATTTTTAAGGTTTTCATGTTTACATCAATTTTTTCATGTAGCACCGGGAATACGAAACCACCGTTATTAATGAACACCTTCTCGCCGCCAAACCCTGTGCGAACAAACGCCGTTTCTTTTGTTGCTCTGGTATAAAATGCAACAAACGCTGCACCAACCACTAAGATAAGTACAACAATGAAACCTAAAATTATTAATGTATTTACCATGCTAAGTGCCTATATAACGTTCTAATCAGAAATTAAATCACTTAAAAACGTTGTGTATCAATGATTTGTACAGTTTAGCACAGCTGGTACTTTAAGCGAGAAGGTTTGGAGCGATGTGAAGCAGCCTATTACTACGCCTTTTTGCCTGACTGCTTTGCTCTGGCTGCTGCATCTTTTTGGCGTAGTGCAGTGAGTTTGTCTTTGATTTTTATTTCTAACCCGCGCGCTACGGGTTGATAATATTCCCGCTCTTCTAGCGGCCCTGGCAAATACACCTCACCTGCGGCATAAGCATCATCTTCATTGTGTGCATATTTATAACCGTCACCAAAACCCATGCCCGCCATTAGTTTAGTGGGCGCATTGCGTAAGTGCATCGGCACATCAAGACTACCCGATTGCGCAGCGTCAGCGCGAGCATGGTTGTAAGCCATGTAAGCAGCGTTACTTTTGGGTGCAACAGCTAAATACAATACGGCTTGCGCCAAAGCCAGCTCGCCTTCAGGGCTACCAAGACGCTCGTAAGTCTGCCAAGCATCCAGTGATAGACTCAAGGCGCGTGGATCAGCATTGCCTATTTCCTCACTCGCCATTCTAACAATACGCCGAGCGATATAAAGAGGATCACAGCCCCCATCCAACATCCGGCAGAACCAATATAACGCCCCATCGGGACTACTGCCTCTAACTGATTTATGCAGTGCGGAGATTTGCTCGTAGAATAAATCGCCTTTGTTATCAAATCGGTTACTACGTTCACTAGCGAGCTCACTAATCACTGTTTCTGAAATAATAGGTCCTGAGCCATCCGTGCTTGGCTCAGCCAAGTCCGCAGCAATCTCCAACCAGTTTAATGCCCTTCGAGCATCGCCATCTGCTGCATCGGCTATTTTTTCTATCACTATATCAGAAGCTTGCAGGCCAAGCTTACCTAAACCATTCTCCTTATCAGTCATTGCGCGTGTTAAAACTGCTTGAATGTCGTCTGTGGTCAGTGATCGCAACACATAGGTACGCACACGAGACAATAAAGCATTATTGAGTTCAAACGACGGATTCTCAGTCGTTGCACCAATAAATACGAAGGTACCATTTTCAATATGAGGTAGAAATGCGTCCTGTTGAGCTTTATTAAAACGATGGACTTCATCCACAAATAACACAGATGCTTTTTGTGTCATTGCAAAATGCTGGTTAGCGTGCTCAACCGCCAAACGAATGTCTTTCACACCAGACAACAC
>JBMZDT010000355.1:0-2954 GCA_049614505.1 Leucothrix sp. | reverse complement strand
CTGGGCAGTGAGAGCAACGGCCTCGGGACTATCATTGACAATATTAGCTTAGTTGACAGCGGCAAGCGTGAAGTTACCCCTATCGAAGCAGCGTTGTTATCAGGTGACGTTAGTCAGGTGTCTGAACAAGCACTCATCCTTGCAACGCTAGAGGAAATTGATGCTGAAAAACACGCAATGGCCGACGCTAAGGCGCAAATATTCAATCTAAATGCGGATGGTAGCGTAAAAGATGACGGCAGCAGCCTCACCCTGATTGATTGGAATCCAACACACGATGCCAGTACATTCACATCGACACTGGGCATGAATACAGGTCTGCTGTACACCAATGCCACTACTCAGAGTGGCAAAACGCCTTATCACAAAGAAATCGGCATCATCGGAGAAAAAGATGCAGGTCGATACATTGTATTGGGTGGCAACCCTTTGCGTAACGCATATCGCAGTGCTGGAGCAATCAATGATCAGATGCATCAGTTCATGGAAAATAGCCTAGCTTGGTTGACTGACAGAAAAGATCTAAAAACCTCAGCCTTTAACATTGTTATCGCGCAAATGGATGATAGCCATTACTTCCCAGATGAGCGCGCAACCCGTGCTTGGCTGGATGAACACTATGCCGATCAAGTCACTTACAATGCGATTGACAGCTGCGATAGTGTGGCACTTAGTAGCTGTCTTAACAACAATCCCGACTTGCTAATTATCTCTCAAATTTCAGGTAGTAACGACAATAACGAGGCACTAGCCGCAACAGTTGATCGGGCGTTGAAAGCGGGCACACCCGTTCTATACCTACACCACGATGGCAACCATAAGGCATTGGGAAGGACTTTGTTTTCTGAAGTATTTGACGTTGATTACCAATGGGATAATTATTGGAAAAAGCTGAGTTTAAGCAGCTACGATGCGACGACTAACATGGGTGTATTGTCTGACAGATTGAGCAATATCCAAACCCTGTTCCAACATTTTCGTGATGAAGATTACAGCTTTGACTGGAGCCAGTGTGATAAGGAAGACTGTCGTGGAGTAACAGGCCTAGATAGTGAGTTTCAGACGGCGGCTTCATCCGTTAAGAGCATGATGAATACATTAGACAGCGATAAAAAAGCGATCTTTGACACCACAAATTACCGTATTCAAAAATTGCTGGCGCTCACAGCGGATAAGTTTCGTGAAAATGTGACTTACCCAATGGATAAAACAAGCAGTAACGATACTGAGTTTATGAAGTCTTATTACGCTGACCATGCGGTTTACAATTACCGCTTAATTAATCCCGCGCAGACGGATATGGGCAACTTTAGCCGTAGCGACTTCAGCCATATCACACCCATCGACAAGACGGTAAACATGGAAAGTAAGGAGCATTTTCGTTCTGCTGGTGTTTATGCATTACCAAGTCAAACCGTTAGCATTACCCGACATGATGCTAGTGATCTGGAGACGAAGATCTTTATTAACACGCTTCGTTCGGGCGCCACTCACCAGTTTGCTAGGAATGGTTATAAACGCCCAAAATACCTTCAGTCAGCGGCCATTGAGATCAAATCAGGTGAGACCATTAACCTAACCTCTCCTTATGGTGGCCCGCTTCAAGTGAGGTTTAGTGAAAATGATCTACCCGTATCATTTACTTTTAAGAATGTGGGTGAACACGCCTACTGGCGCGGTGAAGCAGACACAGCCTCATTTGAAGAAAAGCTAGCAGCCGCTGAATATGATTGGGCGGAGGTAGTGACACCGGGTTTCGAAGTCCATTCGAAGTTGGATAAAATGCGCATATCCATTCTTAATGATCAATGGGGCAGCCCACAGGCGTTGGCTACAGCGACTATGCGTTATATGCACAACTTCCCACACGTGCTAGCTGGTTTTCAGGGGCCAGGTATTGACGTCGTACCAGAGATTCATGACTTCGCTAAAGCAAACGGCTGGACGATTGAAACACTGGATAAGGTGAAGCACATGAATGCTGATCAGGCGAGCTGTGGTTATGGTTGCTCAGGTAATCCTTACGATGCTTATTGGGCTTACAACCCAGTTGGGCACGGTGATGTTCATGAGTTGGGGCATGGCTTACAAGGCGGAAGACGTTTCGATGGCTGGCAAAATCACACAATGACCAACTATTACTCGTACTACACCAAGTCGCAACATCACAAGGATACCGGTGCCAACCCAGAGTGTCAGGGGCTACCGTTTGAGAGAATGTTTAATGTATTGCAAAGCAGTGTCGGCCAAACAAACCCATCTACCTATATAAAAGAGAACTTATGGGACAAGATGGGCTGGTCTGAAGGCGCGGGCATGTTTATTCAGATGATGATGGCAGCCCAACATGATGGAGCCTTGAGTGATGGTTGGTTGTTACGGGCTCGTCTGCATGTGATGGAGCGAGAGTACAACCGGGCCAGATCTGATGAAGCAACGTGGAATGCCAAACGCGACAACCTTGGATTCAGCCAGTATAACTTCGCCGACACGATGGATATCAGTGAGAATGACTGGTACTTGATTGCGATCTCCTATGTCACACAGCGTAACTACAATAAGTACTTTGATATGTGGGCTATGCCGATGACTTCGAAAGCGCGTGAGCAAGTTGAAGCATTAGGGTATCCCGTCATGAAACAACAGTATTTTAAAAGTGAGAGTCAAGCGTACTGCTACGGTTTGGATCAGACTGCTGTACCAGTGGATGGCAAACAAAGCTGGTAGTAATGTACCGTTGAGTTCCCCCGCTGCTCACGAGCTTTCATAGGTTATGCTTGCTAAAAAAACCACCGCCTAAACGCGGTGGTTTTTTATTGATGAACATTCAACTTGTTATTAGCTTAAAGGTTTGACTAGAAACTATCGGCCGTACATATCAATGCCCGGCAGTGGACGATGATAACGAACCACCTCCCCGTAAGCCTCCGAGGCAGCAGCAATTCCCTGACTAC
>JBMZDT010000354.1:0-2961 GCA_049614505.1 Leucothrix sp. | reverse complement strand
TATGGCTAACAATAATATCACCAGCGTGGGCAGCGTTGCCTCGGCGAATGAATAGCCTAAACCACTGAGTGCATTTGCCTTGCCTTTGTTGGGCTCTAGGTAGCGTACCATTGCCGTGGTACTGGTCATATACATTAAGCCTTGACCAAGTTGGCGTAGCAAAAAAATGGCAATGATCAGCATAACGATATGCTGACTAAAGGCTAATGAGAGGCAGGCGATCGCTAGCCCAATGGTCGTACAGCGTGAGAATACACGCAAATCAACACGGTCAACCAAAGTCCCTGTCCAAAGCAAAACCACGGCACTACTGAGGGTGGCGATAGAGTAAATTGTGCCGAATTCGCCATGGCTTAATGATAAATCTGCACGGATCTCACCACTGAACAGTGCGATAAAATAAGTCTGACCAGGGCTGGTGGCAAACATCATGACGAAGCCAAACAGCAGCAAGCGCCACTCCTGACGGATCAAGGGTAGGAATGACTTCATTGGCGCTTACAGGTCGTCTCTACCAATCCATTTGCTGCCCGGAGCGGCTCGATAGTTTGTCATCTGTTGAATCAAATCAGCGGGGTCAGTAGCAACAAGTAACGCCTCTTGGTGTACGGCTTTGACATATTCTTGATCAACCGCGTGATCAATAAACGCAGTTAAATGGTCATAATAGCCTGCAACGTTCATAAGGCCGCAAGGTTTTTGATGAAAGCCGAGTTGTGACCACGTCCACACTTCAAACAGTTCTTCCATCGTTCCCAAGCCGCCCGGTAGCGCGATAAAGCCGTCTGCGAAATCAGCCATCATCGCCTTTCGTTCGTGCATATTGGGGACGACTTCCAGTTGGCTTAGACCTGTATGTGCGATTTCTTTATCGGCAATGGCTTGAGGAATAACGCCAATGACCTCACCGCCACCCGCCAATACTGCGTCCGCCACCACGCCCATAATGCCGACGCTAGCCCCGCCATAGACTAGACCGATATTGTTGTCTGTCAGCACTTTGCCTAACGCTTTGGCAGTGTCAGTATAGATAGGTAATTTTCCGTAGCTAGAGCCACAGTACACACAAATTCGTTTCATTGTTTTAACTGTTTACCGATGAGAGGTGTCAGTATAAAAGCAATGCAGCGGCGATTTCTAATTTATTGCACAAATGCTTTTAAAACTGCGCTTTTAGAACCCAAAATGGCAGCCCCAGCATAAGACAAGTGGCCACTGTCACGGTAAATGGGTACCCCGCCCACGGAGCTGTGGCACATTTTTTCATCGCAAATGAGATCGGTGAGCATGAGTGTTGCTACGTGTGGTTTGATTTGCTCGCTGACGGCCAAGGCCTTCTTTGTCGTGGCAGAGTACTCACTGCGACGAAATGAACAATCCGTCACATCACCGCCAAACATGTTCTTTTTAAAGACGCATTTACCAAGGTCGCGACCGTTACTAGGTGTGGGGGAAACAAATAATACTTCCCGACCTAGTTTATTGACTTCTTTAACCGTTTGAACAAAGTGTTGGCTCAGCTGGTTTTGATCCAGTGAAACCAGTTTCCCATTTTCCCCAAGTGCTTTCTGATTAATGAGGTACGAGATTTTAGATGAAATGACGACTTTTTTGATGCTTGGGTTTTCTTTGAGGAACTTCATTACGCTGCGGTTAAATGAGATGCAATTCTCTGCTTCTTTTTTATTTGGAATGAGCACTGAGAATTCAATGAGTGGCGGGCAACTGTTCTGCGTCATTTGCACCATTTTGATGTCTTTCTCAGCACTGAGTAGCGCATGGCCTAGGTGCATTGCGAAGCTGTCACCCCACAGCAGCACATCTGGATTTTCTTTAGTGGTTCGGCAGTTTTCAGAGAGATTAAATGAGAGGCAGTCTTTACTGAGGCCATAGTTGTTTTGGACTTGCTGCTCAAGCTCAGCCATCTTTTTGTTATTAAAGCTATTTCGGTTTTCAAAGCCATTGTTAAGGTGAATAGCGGCCCCTAATAAAACTAGACAGGCCATACTGGCCCCTGATGCCCAGAACACGCGTGTGGGTGTATTCTGGGTTGATGATGGTTGTGGTTTTTGTCGAAATGGAGACTCAATAAAGCGCCATGATAAATAGCCCAGTACAATGGATACCAATAAGATGCCTGTTTGATGCACTGGGGTGTACTCGTGCATAAAGCGGATTCTGTAAAAAGCGAGTATGGGTTGGTGCCAAAGATAAAGGCTATAGCTAATCAGTCCAAAAAAGACCAGGGCTTTAGAGGCCAGCAGCTTGCCAACGAGGGTGGCAGGGGTGCAGAACAAAATAAGTAAAACAGCACCACCCACTGGCAGCAGGGTATAGAGTGAAGGAAAGGGTGTCTGATGGTTGAAAGCAAATACCGAAGTCACAACGGCTACTAAGCCAATTGCAGCCACGATTTGATTGACTGGAACCTGTTCCTTTTTATACAAAATAAATGCACAGACAGATCCTGCTAATATTTCCCATGCCCTAAAAGGAATCAGGAAAAAATTGGCTGTGTTGTGATTGCGCCAACCCCATTCACTCAGTGCCAGACTGACAAGCAAGATACCGATAATCATTGAAAACATTGCACGAAAGCCAAAGCGCCATGTCAGCATAATAAAAATAGGAAAGACGATGTAATACTGTTCTTCGACTGCCAAGCTCCAAGTGTGTAGTAACGGCATTTCCTCAGATGCCGCGTCAAAATAGGAAGAGTGCTTCCAGAAGAATACATTGGAGACAAAGACCACGGCTGAAATCGCAGACAGGCCAAATTCTTTCATTTGACCCGGTGCCATCCAGAAATACGACAGGACGATGGATACCGTAATGACGGCTAACAGTGCAGGTAGAATTCGCCGTGCACGCCGTTCGTAAAAGTTCGCGAGTGAAAATTGATCCTGAGCTTTTTCTTTCAGGATGATTGAGGTGATCAAATAGCCACTGATGACAAAGAAA
>JBMZDT010000353.1:0-2962 GCA_049614505.1 Leucothrix sp. | reverse complement strand
GCCATGGTTGGCGGGTTTGACTTCACTTATAGCAAATTTAATCGTGCACTACAGGCAAAGCGTCAGCCGGGTTCGAGCTTTAAACCCTTTGTTTACAGCGCGGCCTTAGCCACAGGCAAGTACTCTCCTGGTAGTATGATTGAAGATGAAAAAATCGTTATTCCGGGCAGCACCTGGTCACCACAAAATTTTGACGAGAAGTATCATGGCCCTACCCTACTGCGATTAGCCCTAAAGAAATCGCGCAATATTGTTTCGATTAAGCTCTTGCAGCAAATTGGTATTGAACACGCCACCGAATACGCGCGTCGTTTCGGTTTCAAAGACCCCGCATTGCCCCAAGACCTCACACTTTCCTTAGGTACGGGTTCCGTGACACCGTTAGAAATTGCAACGGCCTATGCAAGCTTTGCCAACGGGGGTTTTAAAGTGAATAACTACTTTATACGCAAGATTCTTGATAAGGATAATCGCGTACTGTTTCGACACCGCCCAGATACCGTGTGCTCACAATGCCCTCAGCCCAAACTGACCGAGCTTGAAGCCAAGAATATGCCAAGCACCATCAACGGCAATCCAGTAGCAAAACGCATTATTGAACCGTATGTTCATTACCAAATTACGAGTATGTTGCAAGACGTTGCTCGTTCTGGCACGGCTGCCAAAGCCACTAGGATACTTAAGCGCAAAGACCTTGCAGGTAAAACAGGCACCACAAATGATCAACGTGACTCTTGGTTTGCAGGCTTTACGCCAAGAAAAGTAACCACTGTGTGGATGGGTTTTGATAATCTGGATCCACTAGGCAAAGGTGAGACGGCCACTCGAGCAGCATTGCCGCTATGGATTGACTTTATGCAGTCGGCACTAAAAGGCACTTCAGATGCAAAATGGCAGCGAGCGCCTAGAGGCATGAAAAACATTACGATTGATGCCAGAAACGGCTTTCCACCAACAGAATTAACAGTAGAGACACTCACCGAACAAGTCATCGACTCACAAATCCCAACAGAAGAAGATTGGCTTGCTTATCAAGAGCTGCACCCTGAAGAGTTTTTAATTGCTCAGGAAGATGAAGTACAGACTCGCCAAAATGACCGTTTAAGAGCGGAATACCAACAGCAATTAGATAATTACAATCGCAGGGTGGCTGCTCGCAAGAAAGAGATGGCTAGACTGAAGTCGATTGGCAGTAACTATGCACCACCACCACTTGCACCACCACCACCCGTTCCTGAAGCAGTAGCAAAGCTATTTGAGCGTGACAAACTGCGCGCACTACAACAAGCGCGTCTCAATGGTCAAGCAGTTAGTGGCAATGGCTTAGAAGCAAAGCCTGATGCAGCCGCTACTCAAAACACTACCCCAACAACACAGCCTTTAACAGAAGATCAGCAGCTAATGGAAATGATTCGCTTACTAAATCTGGATACTGGTTCTAATTAAGGGTTGCGCCCATACTCATGAACACTATCAACAAGCACCTTTAAGTGATCGGGGTTAACGTGCTGATGGATACCATGGCCTAGATTAAAAACGTGCCCTGTTGGTTGGTTTCCAAAGTCTGCTAGTACGCGTTTAACTTCAGCTTGAATAGTTTCTGCATCAGCATATAGCACTGATGGGTCCATATTACCCTGCAACGCTACTTGATCACCGACTAGTGATGAGACGTCGCTTAGATCGGTTGTCCAATCAACACCAATACCGTCACAACCCGTTGCAGCAATTGACTTTGCCCAACGCGCACCATTTTTTGTAAAGAGTGTTACAGGCACTTGACGCCCTTCGGCTTCACGCTGCAAGCCATCAACAATTTTCGCCATATACTGCAATGAAAACTCTTGATAGATATGAGGGCTTAAGGCACCGCCCCAAGTGTCAAACACCATAACCGACTGTGCACCCGCCGCAATTTGCGCATTAAGGTATGAAATAACGCTGTCAGCAAGCTTATCTAAAAGCAAATGCAGTGTTTTAGGGTCACTGTAAAGCATCCCTTTGACCTTAGAGAAGTCTTTGCTAGTCCCTCCCTCTACCATGTAAGTTGCCAGTGTCCAAGGGCTGCCCGAAAAACCAATCAGTGGCACACTGCCATCCAACGCCTTACGAATCGTCCTAACAGCATCCATTACATAAGCAAGTGATTGCTCAGGGTCAGGAACCCCCAGCTTATCTACATCAGCAAAGCTGCGCAGTGGCCTTTCAAATCGAGGCCCTTCACCCTCAGCAAAATATAATCCCAATCCCATTGCGTCAGGGATGGTTAATATATCTGAAAACAGAATGGCCGCATCTAGATCAAAACGTCGCAAAGGTTGCAGCGTGACTTCACAGGCTAACTCTGGATTAGTACACAAATCCATAAAGCTTCCAGCCTGTTTCCGTAGCTCACGGTATTCTGGAAGATAACGTCCTGCTTGACGCATAATCCAGACAGGTGTGGTATCCACAGGTTGCTTTAATAATGCACGCAGATAACGATCGTTTTTTAAAATAGAGGGAGACATGTAGATACCTTATACGGCGTAGCTATAAAGTAGATCTATTATTAAGGAAGGCTTACCCCAAGAAACTAGCAAGGGCCAGCGACTAACAATAGGAGAATGATGGCTTTAGGTAGGGCAGTAAGTAGCTACACAAGCTGTACTTGCTGAACTGCGGCCATTTGCACAGTTCAGCAAGTTAACCGATCAGTAAAGACGTGTACGACGATTTAGTTCACGCTTCAAGTTTTTGATGTTACGCTTAACCGCAGCTGCTTTCTCACGCTTGCGAATTGATGTTGGCTTTTCATAAAACTCACGACTTCTGACTTCAGCAACAACACCTGCCTTCTCACAAGTACGCTTGAAACGACGCAGTGCAACTTCAAACGGCTCGTTTTCTCTAATCTTTACGTTTGGCATAAAATTCGACTTCTCAAAACAAAATATTCACTAAGTAGCCGAGCATTATACCC
>JBMZDT010000352.1:0-2962 GCA_049614505.1 Leucothrix sp. | reverse complement strand
GCGGCTAAGCTGGCGAGCCAAATTACAGGTGAGCCAAAAAATGCTTGTTATAAAGTAGCGTTGAAGTTGGACGGTGATAGTTGATTGCTTCTGGTGATTTAGCTGGTAATAGAACCAAGCAAATCTAAAAATATAATGCTAAACTCCGCCCTCGAGTTGGCCAGGCAGTCGCGCAACCCAAGCTTCGGTTTGAGTTGGGAGGAAAGTCCGGGCTCCATAGGGTAGGACGCCAGATAACTTCTGGGCAGCGTGAGCTGACGGCAAGTGCAGCAGAGAGAAGACCGCCATTTTATATGGTAAGGGTGAAAGGGTGCGGTAAGAGCGCACCGCACAGCTGGTAACAGTTTGTGGCAAGGTAAACCCCGTCCGGAGCAAGACCAAATAGGGATACGATGGTGCGACCCGTACTGTATCCGGGTAGGTTGCTTGAAATATGCGGCGACGTATATTCAGATGAATGATTGTCCAAGACAGAACCCGGCTTATCGGCCAACTCGAATTCCCCTTCTTAAATTCAATTGATTGCAAATCGGTCACCTGTGTTATTTATTGATCACTATCATTGATTCTGAATCTAAACTTAAAGTAATTTATTAAGTTATTTTAACAGTATTCTGTAATATAAAAATAAACTCAGCATTATTCAGGTTTTCCTGCCGACCGTTCCGCTAAGTAATTGTCTTTTCTAGGGGTTTTTCATGAATCTGTGTTGACCTGTGGGGGTTTGGTGTCTATATTGGCGAAATGTGGAGCGATGTGGGGAATTGTGGTTTTCTCTAGAAATTTCGCTCCCGCTGAGCCGGAAAAAAACACATGTTTCGTGGAATATCCAATCTCAATGTTGACAGTAAAGGACGCCTTGCGATTCCTTCACGTTATCGTGAGTCGGTCCAGTTAAGTTCGTCAGGACAAATGATTGTAACCGTAGACCACACGGATAGTTGTTTGTTGATTTATGCGATGAACGAGTGGGTAACGGTTGAAAAAACGTTGATGCGTTTACCCAATATGAATAGGAGTGTCAGAAACATGCAGCGCTTGGTGCTGGGGCATGCTTCAGAAGTAGAGTTAGATTCGCAAGGTCGAATTTTATTGTCAGCACCGCTGCGTGAGTATGCAAATATTGAAAAGCCTGTGGTGTTAGTTGGACAGGCAAATAAGTTTGAATTGTGGGATGAAGGCACGTGGTTAGCGCAGCGCAATGTTTGGATTTCAGAAGCGCAGGCTAGCTTAGAAACCGATGATGTATTAAGTCAGGTTTCTCTTTAAATAATTAGTGGAATGTTTACATGGTTGACGGGTTTCAACATGTGACAGTGCTGCGGGACGCAGCTGTCGAAGCATTATCAGTAAGATCTGATGGATGTTATATCGATGGGACGTATGGTCGTGGTGGGCACTCACGAAAAATCACTGAGCAGTTGGGTTCATCAGGCAGCTTGCTTGTAATAGATAAAGACCCTGTTGCTATTGCGAATGCAAAAACAACGTTTGTGGATGATGACAGAGTGAGTGTGTTTCATGGCTCATTTGCTGATTTAGAAGAGGCGCTAACGCAGCATGATTTCCCCAAAAGCTTTGATGGATTGTTGTTAGACCTCGGAGTGTCATCGCCCCAAATCGATGATGCAGCGAGGGGGTTTAGTTTCCAGCGTGATGGTGCGTTGGATATGCGGATGAATACTGAAGCAGGCATGTCAGCAGCGGAATGGATAGCCACTGCGAGTGAATCAGAAATAATGGACGTACTTTGGAAATATGGTGATGAACGTTTTGCTCGACGCATTGTGAAAAGCATTGCGGAAGAACGTGAGGCAAAACCATTAACAACGACTTTGCAGTTGGCAAACCTTATTAGTGCGGCGATACCCCGAAAATTCCATGGTAAAAAGCATCCAGCAACCAAGAGCTTTCAGGCAATACGGATTTTTATTAATAAAGAGTTAGCTGATTTAGAAAGGTGCCTTGAAGTGGCTGTTAGTCGATTGAATCTAGGCGGCCGCTTAGTCGTGATTAGCTTTCATTCGTTGGAAGATAGAATGGTAAAACGTTTTTTTAAAAAACAATCGTCACCGCCAGTGCTACCTCGTGGTTTGCCCATTCAAGATGCCGCACTGGTGATGCCATTTAGAACCATTGGTAAGGCAGTCAAGCCGAGTGATGAGGAGGTGGCTGACAATGTGCGTTCACGCAGCTCCGTTATGCGTATTTTGGAGCGTTGTGCATGAAGCATTGGCGGCTCATTTTGTTGTTCACGTTGTATCTGGGCGTGGTGTTTACCGCCGTTGAGGTGGTTGCGCAGCGAAACTATACACGCACCTTGTTTGTTGAAGAGCAGAAGGTACAGCAGCAAAGAGATGAGTTAACGGCGGAGTGGAGCCAGTTGAAGCTACAGCAAGAAACAGATTTGAATGAAGTTCGTGTTGAGGCGCAGGCCCGACGTGAATTAGGAATGCACGTGCCGCGTGCAGTAGATATTAGGGTAGTTAGAGAGTGACGCGACGAACTAAACAATCAGCATTGATTTCACCCGTTTACCGGGGCAGGCGCTTAGCATTATTGCTACTGTTGCTAGCCGGTATTGTGGTGATGCTGCTGCGTGCGGGTTATTTAGAAGTGTTTCAGCAGTCTTGGCTACAAGCCCAAGCGGATAAGCGTCAGCTACGTACGATGACAATCCCACCCTATCGAGGAATGATTACTGACCGCAATAATGAAGCGCTTGCGATTAGTTCACCTGTTGAGTCTGTTTGGGTGGATCCTTCTAAGTACTTTATGAAACGAAATGAGATTCTTGCGAGTGTCTCTGACACGGATGAGAAAATTTCAAGTAACGCACAAAACCAGCTGGATGAGTTGGATGTCAATCTCATTAAATTGCGTGACATGTTAGGTATGAAAACGGGTGCTTTGGGGAAATTGCTGAGGGATAGCAGTGCAAAGCAGTTTGTTTATTTAGTGC
>JBMZDT010000351.1:0-2968 GCA_049614505.1 Leucothrix sp. | reverse complement strand
GCATTACAGCAGCTTTGGCATTGTTGGCAATCATTCTGTTAGGAGCGCCTTTAATTGAACAGATCCCCATTGCAGTATTGATTGGCGTTATGTTTATGGTGGTTATCGGCACCTTTAAGTGGTCTAGTCTGCGTTTATTTGGGCGGGTGCCTCATATAGAATTAATCATTACGGCGGTTGTAATGGTTACAACTGTATTAGCTGATTTGGCAGTCGCTGTGATCTTGGGTGTGATTCTCTCAGCACTGGTGTTTGCTTGGGATCATGCGAAAAAAATACGCGTGCGTAAATTTGAAAATGAGGGTGGCAATACCGTTTATGAGCTGATTGGCCCTATCTTCTTTGCATCCGTGCATAATTTTCAGGAATTATTTCAGCCACGCGAAGATGCTGAAGATGTCATTATCGACTTTCAACGTTCACGCGTTGCTGATCACTCTGCGTTAGAAGCAATCGACCAGCTGGCGGAGCGTTATGAGCGTGCAGGTAAACGGCTACACCTTGTTCATTTGAGCCCAGAATGCCGACTGTTATTGAAAAAAGCAGGTGACTTAGTTGAAGTTAATGTGCTGGAAGACCCCGTTTATTCCGTTGCAGCAGGCTTAACCGCTGCTGAGATTGATGCTTATGCTGCCCGTAGTAAACGAGCCGTTGCACATTAAATGGGCTGATTTTGTCTTGTTCTTGATACAATGTGGGGCAGGTGGTTGGTGCATAACCATCTGTCTCATAATAATAGGGGGAATAGAAATTGCACTATAGTCTGTACGCAAAATAAGAATATAAGCAACGCGTACTGACTGATCAATGATAAAACCATTAGCTCACAATTTAGTTCTACTTCAGCATGAACTGCTGATGTCTTTAGGAGTAACTAACGCACCTGAAGGAACATGGGCCACCTTTGCCGCAACGGCTATCAAGGCGTTAAATCTTCGCTGTGTATACCTACTAGAGAAAGATAATCCTATTTTTGGGCTTGAGATTGCGACATATAAAGCGCCACGAGTGGCTGCTGACATCTCACACTACCATGATTTGCATAAATATCATGGCGATGATTTTCCAGAAACGAGTGAATTTATTGAGGAGGTGGTGACTAGTCGCCATTATTGGTACTGCTTTTCATTAAAAAACCTAGGCTACATTATTTTTGAGGGCAGAGGAAAAGCGCTGGATACCTCGGTTATTGAGGCACTCGTTGCACCAACCTTGCGTTTTGCACAAATGTACACAAGTCGTAAGCAGTATTTGTTGAATGAAGCTCACCGAACGCACATAAAAGGTATTTCTGACCGTGTGCAGTCAGAAAAATACCGCCTTGAGCATATTTTTAGAACCATAAAAGACAGTGTGCTCGTACTGGACTGTGATGGTTTAGTGTATTTTGCCAACCTCGCTGTCTTTCATTTGTTCGGTTTAGATGAAGACTATTTATTAGATGATCACTTTACCTATTATTTTCGTATCTTAGATATTGAGACGCGCAAAGATATGACCAAAGCCATTGTCGCACAGTGCTACGACGGTGGGGGGTGGTCATCGAATGACCCCGTTATCCTTAAAACATGGGAAGGCAAAGAGTTTATTATCAAGCTAAATGTGAAGGGAATGAAGGATGTGGGCAGTGCAAAGAGCACTGAAAACCAATACTTTGTATCGACCTTCCATGATATCAGTGAAACTTACCAAATGGAGCAAAAGCTCAAGTGGCAGGCCAATCACGATCCGTTGACCCAATGTTTAAATCGGCGGGGCTTTGAAGATAAGCTGCGCCATTTAGTCAATCGGACAAATCGAACCTCCAATCATGCCCTAATTTGCATGGACTTAGATCGATTTAAGCACGTAAACGACATAGGAGGGCATAGCGCAGGTGATGCCTTGTTACAGCAGGTAGCTGTGCTGATGCAGCAAGAGATTCGTGACAGTGACTTTTTGGCGAGAGTCGGTGGTGACGAATATTGTGTCGTTTTACAAGGGGTAGACCGAGCCTCCTCATTGGAGGTTGCTGAGCGAATCCGAAAGCAGATAGATCGACTGCGCTTTAAGTGGGGAGACAATATCTTTACCATTGGCATTAGCTTAGGTGTCTCAGAAATTACCCCTAATGAAAATGATGCGGATGCGATTTTTCTACGCACAGATGAAGCCTGTATGTCCTCTAAGGAAAACGGCCGCAACCAAGTAACATTTGCAGGGCTGTTAAGCTTAAAGGGTGATCAGCAGAACAGCGATTGGCTAGGCACTAATTACCTCAACTGCGTTAACAAGTCGTTATCTGAAGGAAATGATGACTACAACATCGTCTTGTATAAACAAGATATTTTTTCAATTGCTGATAATAAATTACCCAATCATCAAGAAGTACTCATGCGCATTCGGTATAAAGACCGTCTAATTCTACCTAACGCGTTTTTACCCGCCGCAGAGCGTTGTGGGAAAGTCTGCGACATTGATTTGTGGGTATTGTCAAATACGTTAGAGCACCTTGTTGGTAAAACGTCACTTTTTCTCAATGTTAATATATCGGGAGTGACTTTAAGCGATGATACTTCGCGCCGGAAAATCTTTGAACTAATCTGTGAGTACCCCAAAGAAGCACGGCAGCTGTGTATTGAAATCACAGAAACAGCGGCGATTACCAATCTGACAAAGTGCATTAACTTTGTTGAAGAAATTACGAACTTAGGCGTTTCTTTTGCTTTGGATGATTTTGGTACAGGCGTGTCTTCTTTTCACTACCTAAAAAACTTGCCTGTACAGTATTTAAAAATCGACGGCTCGTTTATTGAAGACATCTGCCACAATCGAATCGATGAGATTGTGGTGCAATCTATTGTCGCTGCTGCCAGCGCGATGCAGATTAAAACCGTTGCAGAGTATGTCAGTCACCATAATATCCTTAATCGTGTTAAGGACTTAGGCATTGATTATGCTCAAGGTTATTGCATGAGTCGGCCAGAAG
>JBMZDT010000350.1:0-2991 GCA_049614505.1 Leucothrix sp. | reverse complement strand
AATGACTTAGTGGGTCGTAAGCTGATGCGTGATCGTGGTGAGTCGATGGGCGAGTTTTTGACTGAACTGCGCACGTTTGAAACGGAAGTTGAGAACCATGCGAGTTCAGGAATATCTTCACTGCGTCGTGGTTTTTCTGAGGCATTAGTTGCGTTTGAAGATGCAACGCAATACTTGCTAGTTAGTGGTAACGAAAACCCTAATGCACCGGCATCGGCATCCTTTAACTACATGATGTGTATGGGTGTTTTGACAGGTGGTTGGCTAATGTTGAAATCAGCGGTTGCAGCACAAGCTAAAATCGACGCTGGCTCTGATGATGTGTTCTATGCCAATAAATTAGCAACGGCTCAATTCTACGTGGAACAAATTCTACCACGTGCTTTGGCACACAAAACTGCTGTTATGAGTGGTGCGGATAGCATTATGGCAATGTCTGCTGACGCATTCTGATTTGAGAATGCTTTGGGTTTGTACCGCTTTTAAATCACTCAATGCTGTCTCTCAGTGTTTGGGGTGTCGTTGGTTTAAACGATGCACTTGATTGACCAAATGCAACGAACGATAGAGTTGGCAACGCCAGCTAAACGAATCGTTTCACTAGTCCCATCGCAAACGGAATTGTTGTTTGCGATGGGTGCTGGTGAGTCTGTTGTAGGTATCACTAAGTTTTGTACCGAACCATCGGAGTCTGTTGCTGTAATAAAGAAAGTGGGCGGTACCAAACAATTCGATTTCGCCGCAATTGCTGCGCTCAAGCCTGATTTAATCATTGGTAATAAAGAAGAAAATTATCCAGAAGGCATTGAACAATTGGCGCAGGACTATCCCGTCTGGATGAGCGATATTGTGACGCTGGAAGATTCTTTAGCGATGATTCGGGGCTTGGGTGAGTTGAGTGGCAAGGTTCATGAAGCTGCAGAAATGGCGAATACTATTTCCAATCGCTTTAATGAGCTGAGGGATCAATCTTTTCCTCCAGCTAAAGTCGCTTATTTTATTTGGCAAAAGCCTTATATGGTGGCAGGCGGTGATACCTTTATTGATGACATGCTGCAATATGGCGGCATGCACAACGCATTTGCTACAACAGCGCGTTATCCTGAAATAACAACGGATGAATTGGTCGGTAGTGAGGTTGAAGTAATTTTGCTATCCAGCGAGCCTTTTCCTTTTCGTGAGAAGCACTTGCAGGCGTTTCAGGCTGCGCTTCCAGATAAAAAAATTATACTCGTCGATGCAATGCCGTTTTCTTGGTATGGCAGTCAATTGCTTCGAACACCTGCCTATTTGCGTGAATTGCGCACTAAATTCTAGAGGATTCTATCGTGGGTAATCGTATTTCTAAAGTGTATACCCGTACGGGTGATAATGGCACAACAGGCATTTCGGGCGATATTCGTTTGCCGAAAAACGATCCACTGATCCAAGCCATTGGTGAAGTCGATGAGCTGAATTCTGATATTGGAATGATTGTGGCGTTTTCTACAGATGCTGACATTAATGGGCAGTTGCAGGGGATTCAGCACGATTTGTTTAACCTTGGCGGCATGTTGTCCTACCCGCAGTTTGATGGTTTTTCTGCGGCCCGCGTTGATGCATTGGAGGGGTTAATTGATCAATACAATGAAGAGCTTTCTCCGCTCAAAGAGTTTATCCTGCCGGGTGGAACACAAGCGGCAGCCGTAGCGCAAAAAACACGGGCAGTATGTCGGCGAGTGGAACGTTGCTTGGTGACGCTGAATCAGTACTATGAGCAAAATGAAATGAGCTTTGACTCGGCGAGTGAAGCGCAATTGGTGGGTGCAAGTAAGTATGTGAATCGTTTGTCTGATTTGTTATTTACTATAGGTCGCTTATTGAATAAGCGTGCGGGCAATGATGAGATTATGTGGTCGAGTCATCGCACCAGCTAGCACTGGCCGTTGCGGGCTTTGAAGCCGCACGAAAGCATCTCAGAGGAAATCAATCTTGAGCAATAAGCTATTCAATCAGCAAGATAGTCAGGTGCTGGAAGATATCATCCTGCATCGGCGTGATGTTCGAGGCAATCGGTTTACACAAGAACCCGTCTCAGATGAAATGGTTGAACGATTGCTCAATGCGGCTATTCATGCGCCATCGGTTGGCTATTCGCAGCCTTGGCGGTTTGTGGTGATTCGTGATGAGCAGACCAAGCAAGCGATTCGTCGCACTTACGAAGTTGAAAATGCTAAAGCAGGTGAGGTGTTTAGTGACAAGCCGCTTTATCAACGCTTGAAGCTTGAAGGGATTACCGAGTCACCTGTAAATATCGCTGTGTTTTATGAGCCGTCAGAGCAACCTGTGCTGGGCCAGACAAGTATGCCTGAGGTGGGTTTGTACAGTGTTGTGTGTGCGGTGCAGAATATGTGGTTGATGGCGCGAGCAGAGAATATTGGGGTAGGCTGGGTTAGCATTCTTGATGAGGCGCAAGTTAAGGCGACACTCAATGCGCCTGAAGGTTTGCAGTTAGTGGCTTATCTCTGTGTTGGTTATGTGACTGAATTTTTGGATAAGCCTGAGTTAGAAATATTGCAGTGGGATAAGCGCAAAGCGCTCGCCAACGTTATGATGAACGAGCGCTTTTAGTCGTGCTAAAAATCTGACTGTTCCAACCTTGAAGCGTCGATCACGCCGCCTGAACGCACTTGCCCAGTGATCAAGACATCACTTTGAGGATCGATACTGGAAAAGAATCCAGCCTGCGATAAGCTGTCTTGGTTGCTGTCATAAAATACGGCATTGTCTGTTTGTATCGTTTGATTAAACAGTGTGAGTGTTGATAAAACCGTATCAATTACACTGGGGACGCCTAGGATGAATGTCTGGGTTTGTGTGTCAACCTTGCTGAGTCTCACAATAGTTAGTTCGCCATCATTGCCTTTTCTGATCACAGCAACCACTGAATCACCTACCGCAAAATCACTGAAAGACAGCATGGTAGTATCGGTCGCTTGCTCATTTAACAAC
>JBMZDT010000349.1:0-3004 GCA_049614505.1 Leucothrix sp. | reverse complement strand
TGCGACCGATTAATTGGAATGGAACTATCCGGCTCAGCATTTATAACAAGCAGCCTAGGGTAAAAGCGGGTCAGCGATGGCAATTTGTGGTCAGGTTGAAGCGCGGTTCTGGTTTCGCCAATTCAGCAGGCTTCGATTATGAAAAGTGGCTATTTGCCCAGCGCATTGAAGCAAAAGGCTATTTACGCAAATCTGATCAACACAAATTGCTTGCAAAGGCACCGTGGTATTCTATCAACGCACTGCGAGAGACGATTCATCACAAAATAACAACAACACTGGACGCAGTTTCTAATCAGGCGCTAGTGTCGGCATTGATTTTGGCAGAAAAATCAGCGGTTTCAAAAGCGCAGTGGGCGGTTTTTAGAGCGACAGGCACTAGTCATTTGATGGCAATTTCGGGTCTACACATTGGCCTAGTCGCTAGCAGCGGGTTAGCACTTGTGTGGTTACTGTGGTGGTGTTTTCCGCGCTTGAATCTTTACTTGCCACATCGCTTAGCGGGTAGTTTTGTTGGCGTTATCTTCGCGATCTTTTACGCCATGCTGGCAGGGATGACTATACCGACTCAGCGCGCTTTAACCATGGTCGTCATCGGTTTGTTATTATTAGCCAATCGGCAGAATATTTCCGGTTACAGGATACTGGCGCTGGCAATGATAGTGGTTTTGTTAATGGACCCGCTGGCCACTTTAACCGTTGGTTTTTATCTGTCTTTTGCGGCAGTGCTGGTCATCCTTTGGCTAGTTAAACGCGTGGTGAAAGCTGGTCGATTCAGCTTGTTGAGCCTGCAAGGTTTTTTATCACTGCTGATGATTCCATTGAGTTTACTGTTTTTTGGTGAAGGGTCGCTTGTTTCACCTCTAGCAAATTTGCTCGCGATTCCTTGGGTGTCTTTTATTATCGTACCACTGAGTATGTTATCGGTGTTGCTTAGCTTTATCAGCGACAGCCTATCAATTTACTTATTCCAATTTTTATCAATACACCTTAATGCACTGTATGCCCTGCTAGCGTTTTTGGCCAAAGCGCCATCAGCAACGGTTGAATCATTTCATTTACCCCACTATTTGTTGGCGGCTTCCTTGGTAGCGGGCGTGATTCTGTTAATGCCGGTGGGGCTAGCGTGGCGTTATACCGCTGGCTTCATTCTGCTGCCTCTGATTTTCTACGAAGTCGCAACGCTTGAGAAACATAATGAATTTAGATTGACAGTGCTTGATGTCGGGCAAGGTTTAGCCGTTGTGGTTGAAACTAAACACCACAGCTTGCTATTCGACACCGGTAACCGATCAGGCGACTCATTTGATTTAGGTGATATGGTGGTTGTGCCTTACTTAAAGCAGCGCTCCATTAAGCGGTTAGATGCACTCGTGATCTCACATGATGATCAAGACCATATGGGTGGCTTGGAATCTGTACTAAAACATACGACGGTCACTGCATTTTATGGAAATCGTTTAGGCTTACTGCAAAGTCGTGCCAATACACTGTGCAAAGCAGGAGATGCTTGGCAATGGGATGGTGTTGACTTTGAGTTTATTCACCCAACAGTTGACTGGCAAGGCAGTGATAATGATCGGTCTTGCGTGTTAAAAATACGTGCTGGAAAACATGCTGTGTTGTTAACTGGGGACATTCAGCGTAAGGCTGAGAAATACCTTGTGAAGCAGTCCCAACACTCAGGTGATTTATTAGCCGCTGATATTCTGCTCATGCCGCATCATGGGAGTAATACGTCCTCTAAGCAGTATTTTATTAGGGCAGTGAATCCACGCTGGGCGATTGCCTCGGCGGGCTATCGCAGTCGTTTTAGGCATCCCGATCATCGTGTGCTCAAACGCTATCAACAACATGGTGTAACAGTACTCAACACCGCACAAAGTGGTGCCATACAGTTTCATATCAGGGCGGATCAGGCAATTAGCCCGCCTAAAGAATATCGATTAATTAATCAACGCTTTTGGTCACGTAGCACACCGCTGCCATAAAGTAATCACTCTATTGTTTTAGCAATATTTTCATGATTTTACCGCTTACTCGCCAATATTATGGGTGTTTTACATTCATTCATGAATAGGCAATAATAAATACGCTAATGAATGATTAGTAACACTCTAGAGGAAGAGGATAATATGAATAGACGCGATGTATTGAAAGGCGCTGCATTAGGTGCTGTAGCGGCGGCAGGCTCAACCGTAACTGCACCTGCAATTGCTACAGGCAAAGCAATGGAAGTCAATATGGTTTCTACTTGGCCTCGCGACTTCCCAGGTTTGGGAACAGGAGCACAGCGCTTTGCAAAGCGCGTAACGGACATGAGTGATGGCCGTATCAAGATTAACTATTTCGCAGCGGGCGAACGTGTTAAGCCATTCGACTCATTTGATGAAGTGGCATCAGGTAACTCACAAATTTATCACGGTGCTGACTACTATTGGAAAGGTAAGCATCCAGGCTATGCCTATTTCACATCAGTTCCATTTGGGCTTACTTACACGGAAATGAATGCGTGGATTCGCTTTGGTGGCGGACAAGAGTTATGGGACAAGCTAGGCGCTGAGTTTGGCGTTAAAGGCTTGATGTGTGGTAATACAGGTGTTCAGATGGGTGGTTGGTTCCGTAAGGAAATTAACTCAGCGGATGACCTGAAAGGTCTGAAAATGCGTATTCCTGGTTTAGGTGGCGATGTCATGGCTAAGCTTGGCGCATCACCGGTATCACTGCCTGGTGGACAGATCTATGAGAACTTGGTTTCTGGTGCAATCGACGCGACAGAGTGGGTTGGCCCATGGAACGACGAGATCATGAAGTTCTACGAGGCGGCTAAGTTCTACTACTATCCTGGAATGCACGAGCCGGGCGCTATGCTAGCCATCGGTATGAACCAGAAATGGTGGGAAGGTTTGTCAAAAGCCGATCAACTATTGATCGAGGCAGCTGCATCGATGGAAAATGATGTGATGATGGCTGAGTACAACGCTAAAAACGGTGCTGCACTGGC
>JBMZDT010000348.1:0-3005 GCA_049614505.1 Leucothrix sp. | reverse complement strand
TTGTAAATACCTGTGGCAAATAGCTGACTAAATATCTGTTCACGGTCTTTAGAGTCAGCCATTAATAAACGACGAAACTGACCCTGCGGTAGTACCATCACTTGGCGAAACTGATCCACTAACAATCCCGTTAGCGATTCAATTTTATGTGTCGCATCCGTCACTTTGTGTGGAATAAGGACTGTCTCGTTCTCACCGTCCTGCACCCACAGCTCAGCATGCGCTTTTTGGGTTGTGGTACCCTCTCCAGACTTCTTGGCACGAGTTTGCTCCGGAATGCGCACAATGCGGTACTGCTTACCCCCCAGCTCAAAAGTAAACTCAACCGAGGTAATCGTATTGTCATCAGCATAGTCACAGCGCATCTGCACTGCTTCACGCTCTTTACCCGTGGTTTGACCATATAAAGCAAAGCAGATCGCATCTAAGAGGGTGGTTTTACCGGCCCCCGTATCACCATTAATCAGAAATAGTGGCTGGTCACCAAATACAGAAAAATCAATGGTTTCTGTATTAATAAATGGCCCAAATGCCGTTATCGAGAGTTTAACTGGCCGCACGTCTAAGCCCCTTGATCGGCATGAATTTCATTCAGCAGCTCATCAACTATTTGCATCTGCGCTTCGCTGATATCTTCATTCAAGGTTTGCTTATAAAAATCTTTAAACATCGACAGCTCACCTTTCTTCATTAAATCACGATGTGCCAACTGCTGGGGTTTTGCTGACATTAAGCCGGGGCGTTCAAGGTGTAGCACATTGGGGTAAACCGCTCGCAGCTTACCAATGGGGTCTAAGATTGCGTGCGTATCGGTTAAGCTAATTAGCAGGTAATCTTCCGCATTGTCATCTTGGCCTGCTGCTTGAATAATGTCATCAAGCGCGCCAGAAATTGACCGTATATCGCGTAACGCAACCAGTGGAATGTGCTTGATGTCGCAATCCCCCTCTGCATCCAAATCGACAATCGTAATGGACTTTTCATGTTGCTCTTCTGAGAAGGAATATTTTAGCGGTGAGCCAGAGTAACGAATAACTTCAGAGCCTTGGTGCTGTTGACGGTGTAGGTGTCCCATCGCAACATAGTTAAAATCGGCAAAATGCTGACGGGTCACATGATCCGCACCACCAACCGATAGCGGCCGTTCTGAATCACAGTCTGATCCACCGACTAAAAAGCAGTGACTTAAGGCCACTGAGCGCTGGATTTTGTGTTCGGGTAGTGCACCCATGATGCGTTCCATCGCTTGCTCATGCGTGCGTACCTTGTCATCCGCAAACACGTCGCGAACGGTAGCAGGGTCAGCATAGGGAATAGGGTAAAATACCACCTCGCCATGCTCATCAGTCAAGGTAATCGGCTGCAGTTCAGCGATTAATGGCCCAGCAATATAAAGCTTCGCTTCCGCCAACTGCCTTGATGCAAACCCCAAACGTTGCGGCCCATCATGATTACCTGCAATCATGATGACTGGAATGCCCAATTCATTGACCAATCGATTCAAGACGTCATCAACCAAACTCACGGCATTCGCTGGTGGAATGGCTCGGTCGTACACATCACCAGCAATAAGCACCACATCAACCGCTTCAGACTGCGCAATCTCAACAATTTGATCCAGCACATAACGCTGATCTTCTAGCAGCGATACATTGTAAAATTGCCGCCCAATATGCCAGTCAGAGGTGTGTAAGATACGCATTAAGCCACTACTCGTCGCACTAACCACATCATAAAGATAAAAATGGGAACCGCCAATGCGAGTAACAACATGGCGATATAAGCAAATAAGTCAGGTGCTTTCATCAGGGTACTCATCAGCGATTCTTCATAATAAAAAAACCATTTATGTTCTTCAGGAAACACCCAGACGTGCAAGGTGTAAAATACTTTGTGCGGCCCGATGATTAGGACAGTGCTAATCGCCAATGCCAAAAAACCAAAGACAGTCAATAACATTGAACGGAACGTTGGCATACGCTGCGCCGTTGCATATAAACCAATGAGCAACCCGATAAATAACACCGCTGATAACAGCAGTAGGTACTTGATACGGTCTATAAGCACGGCTACGTCCTGCAAGTGAATCACTTCATCTTGCGTGAGTAATGTACCCATTGTGACCCCTTGAGCCGAGTGATAGAGCAAGCTCTCTAGCCCTGCACCCTGCGTATGAATCGCTGCTACAATCGCTGAAAATAGGCGAAACCTCTCTGCATCCGTTGTTAATTCAAAACCCTGTTTTAGCCTATTAAGTGGAGCAAATTGGGCGATATGCTGATCAATATCAATCAGACCGTATAAGCCTTTATATGCAAAATCCAGCGGGATTAACAGCAACCAACTCAAGCCAAACGCTAGGATAAGCGCTAGCAACATCAGACAGAGCCAGCTGACATTATTGATCGGATTATTATGCGTTGAGACAGACATACTGCTAGAGAAAATCAATGCCGTTTAAATGGCCGCGCCTTGCCTTGTACGCAATAACGTAAGCCTTGTCGACTACAGCGACTCGCATTTTCAGTATCCCCCATGGCCAGTAATAACTCTGCAAATTCATAATACACTTGTTGGTCTGGAACCAAGGTCAGCGCACGCTCATAATAGTCTGCACTGGCTGCTTGGTTGCCGCATTGTTGTTCCAGTCGTGCCAAGCATAATAACAGCTCTGAGTCAGTGCCATATTGGACTTCCCAAGCTCTCGCTTTGGCTAGGGCAACGTTAGGTTTGCGGTGTTGAATCACGCCGTAACAAGCAAATAAGGCACGCTGCGCTTCAGCATCTAGCCTTTCTTCTAATAACGGAGCGGCTAAATCCCCTCCCCCTGCATTAGTCAATGCACTAGCGTAGGCTTCAGCAGCATAAGATGTTCGCGTTACCGAGTTTGGAAGTTGCTGCCAGAGCACTTCTAAAGCCGCTAAATCCTGCTTGCCTGATGTGATTTGAAATAAACCAACAACCGCTCGCTGCATATAAGCTTGGTACTTGCTCTTCTCAGTCTC
>JBMZDT010000347.1:0-3035 GCA_049614505.1 Leucothrix sp. | reverse complement strand
CCTTCTCAATCCCAGAAAATCCGCGTATCGCTGAGAACACTTTGAGCTTCCAGCGCGTGTTTACAGAATAATAGGAAGATATGAATCAAAAACAACAAAAACGCATTGGGAAATTTATCAGCCTGATTCTGCGTCATGAACCAGAGAAAATTGGTTTACAACTCGACAATGCCGGCTGGGCTGATGTCGATGAATTATTAGCGGGCTTAAAACGTAAAAATCGAGAGATCAGTTTTGCACAGCTTCAAGAGCTCGTCACATCCAATGATAAGCAACGTTACAGTTTTAACGAGGATCAAACCCGTATTCGAGCCAACCAAGGGCATTCGCTAAAACTGGATTTGCAGCTTGAAGCACGTGAACCCCCTGCTCAGCTCTATCATGGTACCGCGACTCGCTTTCTAGAAACTATCCTTGAACAAGGCTTAGTCCGAGGCGAGCGGCATCACGTGCATTTATCATCTGAGGAAATCACAGCGCACAATGTTGGCAGCCGACATGGTAGACCTGTGGTGCTGACCATCGAGTCTGGAGCGATGGTCAAGCAGGGACACGTGTTTTATTGCTCTGAAAACTTGGTTTGGCTCACCGATCATGTGCCAGCTGAGTTTATTACGACCTAATTGATAAAAACATTTCCTTGCCCCCATAGGTTTGAACGTTTCAACGGTTTATTGATTAATGCGTTAAAAAAACGGCAACACTCGTCAGGTAGAATAAGAAGGCAATCCGTTTATTTTAGCGCTATCATGCAAACAGTCATCTCGACTGGTATCATTTACTGATGAAATAACAAGTCTATTAGTTGCCATTGTGGCAGCGTATTGACTTACATATAGGGGAAAAGGTGGGGGATACAACGTCAGAACTGGGCAGCGGCAGCTGTGCAGAAATGCTAGGTAATCTGCTGGATCAAACACATGACAACGGCGCATCTATCTTAAATTTGGTAGAGCGATACGTTCAGCATTTCTCTAGGCGGTACTGCAACTTAAGCTTTCATGAGCAACAGGATATCCAACAGGAAATCGCTGTCAAACTGCTGTGCCATGGTGATGGAGTTCGTGAAAATTGTTCAAGGTCTTGGGTATACACGGTTGTTAGAAACCAATGCATTAACCATGTCCATAAGCAAAGTAACCAGCAATCTGTCTACAAGTTTTCTGAAAACCCTGAAATAGCGGCCAGCAACACAGGCAGCGTCCCTTCCTTAGGTCACAGTGTTGATATCGAATTTATTGACCGAATTGACTGCCTACAAAAAATATTCGATGAGGTAGAAGCCCAACAGACTGGAGCGCCTGATATTGCTATCTACACTCAGTATGCGTTTGGCCTAAGCTACGATGAAATATCAAAACGCTCGAAACGCACAGTCGCAGCGATAGGTAATCGTATTTCTGTACTTAAAAAGCGCCTTAAGAACCTCGTTGAGGAATATTGTTGAGAGAATGTATGTCAAAAGATGAAAGTGAGAATGAAAACGGGTCTGAACAAACACTGATACCTAAAGGCGATGAAAAAGAATGGCTAGAGGTGCTGCACGGTGAAATTACAGCAACCGATGACAATGCAACCCATGTGGATGCGACGACCATACGAAACTATTTGGTTGCTAGAGATGAGGCGATTGCCATCAATACTGCTGTGGATTCGCAGCACCTCGACACGATTACTGCTGAAGAAGCGCGGGTTGTCTATCACCAAGCCAGTGAAAGAATCCGGCGTCGCAGCAAGCAAGGTGGCGGTTGGAATTTTCTAAAAACATACGGTTTGAGTGCATTAATTGGTGCCCTTGTTGCAGTACTAGCCACGGTACTTTTCTTAAATTATCTGAAGCCATCCGCTGCGGGCAGCTCTCACGCACAGTATGCTCATCTCAACTTCTCAGACTATCAAAAAATTGAGTTTAACGAAGACCTTGGCGACCTACCTAACATGTTACTCATTCCGGGCAACATCACAAATATTGGCTGTGCTAAGGGCTGGGATGATGCCGCTGGCGGCTGTCGTCCAACCGAATTCCCGTCACACTTAGTGACCATCGACACCTTTGAAATTTCACAACATGAAGTCACCTTTGGGCAATTCAGACGATTTGTCGATAATAGTGGCTATGTGACCGATGCAGAGAAAGAAGGACGAGGCTGCGTGCATGAAGATACCAATTCGCCTGGGCACCCTTACGTCATGAACCCCAAATTTAATTGGTTGTCGCCAGGTTACGAGCAAAACGATAGCTTCCCAGTCACCTGTGTGAGCTGGCATGATGCCCAAAGCTACGTCAAGTGGCTTAGTGCCACAACCAAAACAGACTACCGACTGCCGACCGAGGCGGAGTGGGAACACGCTGCCCGAGGTGGACAATCAACGGCTTACTTCTGGGGCTCAAGTGCGAACAGTAATCAAGCCAATTACAGAGGAACAGGCGGTAAGGACAATTGGACGTTTACAGCACCTGTCGGACAGTTTCCTGCCAATAAATACTCGGTGCAAGACATGTCTGGCAATCTTTGGGAGTGGGTTGCAGACTGTTGGCACCCAAGCTATATCAATGCCCCAACCGACGGCAGCGCTTGGGTCAGTGATTGTAAAGATCCGGCGGTCAAAGTAAGACGAGGGGGGTCTTGGGACATGAATGCGTCAGGTATTCGTTCGGCCATTCGCAGCCCCGGCTCAATACATGATCGCAGTAATTTATATGGCTTTAGGGTGGCTAGGGATTGGCAAAAACCAAAAAAATAACCTTTCACCCATAGGATTTAGCTTTTCATTTGTTTATTCATATAAGAACAATAAATATAAACTATACTTGTTAAGTAATAGGCTAAAAAGTTATTAAACCCCAATGCTTACCGATCTAAATCAAATAAAAATTGCGAGTAATAAGTATGCATACTTTAATCGTTGATGATCATCCTTTGTTCAGAGAGGCCACTGTGTCACACCTTCAGGGGTTGTTTCCTGAATCATTATCTATCTTTGAAGCCGCCTCCCCCATTGAAGCGCAGGGTATTATCCGCTACAAAGCTTTT
>JBMZDT010000346.1:0-3046 GCA_049614505.1 Leucothrix sp. | reverse complement strand
ACCAGTGGCATAGCACCATTCATTAGCACGCCACCGATAGCAAGTAGCCCAAGTTCTTTAAGGTAAACGGTTTGTTTGGTACCTAAATCATCCTGAAGCAGTAGCACGATGGGTAGCAATTGGTACGCGTGGTGCTTCAAGGAGGTTGGTAGTAAGCTGTCCCTGTGTGCGGACAGATTATTAATCAATGAATGGTTTGCAAGCTGTTCTGCATCCAGCGCTGAGTCATGGTTGATGGATTGTTCTGGCAATGTCATCAATAAAAGCGACTGTTTACCTCTATTGACCCAATAACAAGGACCTATTGTGCTATCTGTCATAAACTGTTGGCGAGTGATGATTGCATCATCTAGCTGACGTAAACAGTAGTGTAACTGTGGCCCGGGGTGACTGTTCGTCAGAGAATCTTCTGGTATTATCTGGGCCATATGTTAGTGCTGTCCTGGGCGTGCAAAAGCTTGGGTAAAGTCATTAAATGTTCTTTTGTAACGGATCACAAAATTTTAACATAGTATGCGCCCTGCAAAATACTGTTGATGAGGGTGCAGGCTCATTTTGCTTTTAATAAATTGGAAACAATAACACTATGGCGACCTATGCAGTTGGGGACTTACAAGGCTGTTATAAATCACTTAAGCGTTTGATTGATAAAATTAACTTTGATCCAAAAGTGGATCGCATTTGGTTTGCTGGTGATCTAGTCAGTCGGGGTGATCGATCGTTAGACGTGCTGCGCTATGTTAAAGAGCTAGGTGATTCAGCGGTTTGTGTGTTGGGTAATCATGATATTAGTTTGATAGCAGCACACTATGGTGTGATTAAGCCGCACGACAGCTTGAAAGCGGTTATGCAGGCAGATGACCGTGAGTCGCTCATTGACTGGCTGCGTCATCGTCCGGTACTGCATTTTGATCATGAATTAGGTTATTGCATGGCCCATGCAGGCATATACCCACATTGGAACTGGTCACAAGCGCAGCAGTGCGCACGAGAAATTGAAGTGCCGCTTAAAGGTGCAACGATTGAACGTTGGTTACAGCACGTTTATGGCGAGAAGCCAAATCAATGGAGTGATTCGCTTCAGTCGTATGAGCGGCATCGGTTTATTGTTAATGCCTTTACTCGCATGCGAGGGTGCAATCCTGACGGCTCGTTGAATTTTGCTATAAAAGGCACAGTTAAAGATCATCAAGCCAGTGGGCTGTACCCATGGTTTCGTCTACCTACCCGTAATTTGCTGCCTTATAAAGTAGTGTTTGGCCACTGGTCAGCATTAGGTTATCGCAATGACAGCCAAGTGATTTCATTGGACACTGGCTGTGTGTGGGGGCGAAAACTTACCGCAGTATGCCTTGATGATGATATCATTCAACCCATTCAGGTGACTTGTAAGTAGGTTGTTAACGTGAAGAAAGTCAGCGTGCGTGACGTATTTACTTGGTTACACAAAGGAAAACCAGCCGTGAGTGATGAGTCGTTGGAGGATGTTGCGGAAGCTGAGAGTAATGCTATTGGAAACGCGGTACTGAGTAAGCCAAATGTAACGGTGATTTCAGCAAATGGCTCGCAGAAGATTTATATTCGTGATGTAGAATATAATCTGAAGGTAACAAAACCAGCTCATGGGGTAGGGGTTCCTGAGTTAAAGCGTTCATTAGAGCGTAATCGGGAGATGTTAGAGAAAAATGCCGACAAGATGATGGCGATTTATCGGCACTTTAAAACTAACCTAGACCCCATGGTGGTCGAGCATGAAGGGGCTTATCGTACCGCTACTAAAAATGCGCTAGTTGCGCGGGCGAATATTGATGTGTTGATTCCGTTGATTAATATCAAGGGTGGTGATGCTGAATATGAGGGGGACGAAGAAGGCTTGCCCATTGAGGAACATATTGCACAGTTACGCGATGATGCGGAAGACATGGTGGATTGGGAGTTTGGTTTGGGCGCACCAGTTGAAGAAGAATCGGTTAATATGCAGTCAGTATTTATCGCGGGGCTGATCGTGGTGATTGTGGTGATGCTGTTGAAGGTTTTTTTGTAACATTTAGTGTGTAGCGATGTAACATCATGACTCGCTACCCCAATAATAATTAGAAGTGAGGCTTATTAGCAGCGCTATGCACAAGATCTTGATTGTTGGCCCTTCCTGGGTAGGGGACATGGTTATGTCTCAATCATTGATGGTTTCACTAAAACAGCTTCACCCTAATGCCCAAATCGATGTGCTTGCGCCTGCTTGGAGTAAGCCGATTCTTGAGCGAATGCCTGAGGTTGATGAGGCCATTGAAATGCCAATTGGACATGGCCGCTTTGCCTTTAATGAGCGCAGGCGCTTTGGTAAAGCCTTGAGGCAAAAAAAATATACTTGGTCTATTGTTTTACCAAACTCATGGAAATCAGCATTAATCCCTTGGTTTGCTAATATCCCCCGCCGTACAGCATGGAAGGGTGAGATGCGTTATGGATTGATTAACGATATTCGCCATCTTGATAAACAAGCCCTGCCGCTTATGGTTCAGCGGTTTGTGCATTTAGCCCTTGATGCAAATGCTGACCAGCAAACAGCTATCGACTTAAGTGCGATACCTAAGCCTTTCCTCTCAACTGATCCTGAAAAAAGGCAACCGTTGTTATCAAAGTTTGGACTAAGCAGTGATAAGCCTATACTAATACTGTGCCCTGGAGCTGAATTTGGTTCGGCGAAGCAGTGGCCAGCTGATTATTATCAGGCTGTTGCTAAAGAAAAGTCTGAAGAAGGTTGGCAGGTCTTGGTTTTGGGATCAGAGGCTGATAAGGCTGTTGGAGATAAAATTTGTGCTGATCCGAATAGATTTGTTAGTAATTTGTGCGGCAAAACAACTCTAGGTGAAGCAGTTGATCTCATGTCCTTTACGAGCGTTGTCGTTTCTAATGACTCTGGTTTAATGCATATTCCATCCGCAGTAAACAAGCCTTTGGTCGCGCTCTATGGTGCTACATCGCCAGATTTCACGCCGCCATTGACTGATAATGCAGAAGTGTTGTCAGTGAAGGTTGAATGTGG
>JBMZDT010000345.1:0-3061 GCA_049614505.1 Leucothrix sp. | reverse complement strand
CCCGCTACTGGGCGCTTACCTGTTACCTGGCATACTTTAGCCATGATCATTCTCCGAATCAGGAAATCTTGTTTAGCATGATGCCCTGAAACCCTTCTGAATTACAGACCATCGAAAAGCCGAGTATGATAGACAATCCGCAAAGAGACAGCAAGTACATTTTGTGCTTATCTTACACGGTGCGGATCACCTAAATCTATGGTCAAGGGTTCTTGATTGTCTTAGCCAAAAAGCCTTGTAAGTGCTTGTTTAGCAGCGCATATCCTTGCTCATTGAGGTGTAGCCAATCTCGACTATAAGCAGGATTAATTTTAGCTGAGCTACCTGCAAGCAGGGTGTAGCTGTCAAAAATGACCACATCTTCAGCTACTTGAGCATTGATGAACGCATTGATTTGTGCAATTCCATCAATAATGGGAGCCTCAGTAATGCCTAGCGCTTTACGGAAAATTGAAATGTCACCCAATGGGAACACGGTGCTTAGCACAACGGTTGATTCTAGCCGCCGAGCTTTTTGAATCAACGCTTGGATATTGTCTTTGCAATTCTGAATGATGCTATCCCGCTTGTTAGGAAAAGTAGGAATCATTTTCAGGTCGTTTACGCACATTTGTACCAAGATCAGATCTGGTTGGTGTATCGCAACGTGCTTGTCGAATCGTTGCAATATTTGCGTTGATGTTTGGTTGCCAATTGCGCGATTGATAAATTGGTAATCAGTGGTTTTAAAAGGAGCCCAGCTCAGCGCACGCGAATCACCATAAAACATAATGCTTGGCTTGTTTTCTGATTTCTCTTGGGTTTTTAGTTCTGGGTAATATCCTATCCCAACGGGGTCTAGTTTTGCTAATTGAAGCGGTATAAATGCTTTTTGATAGAAGAAATAATTCAACACCAACGAGGTTCCAAGTGTCAGTGCTAGCAGTATTAGTAGTGCATTTTTAAACATATCGGTTAGTTTTAAGTCATAGTTGTTTCAAAGTCGTAACTATAGCAGCTATCTTAAAAAGTGTTGATAAGCAGGGTTTGTGGTTTCTTCCTGATAGTCATAGCCCAATTGATCAAGGTGTTCTATGAGTTGGGCGTGCTCTTTTGCAGGGACTTGAATGCCTACGAGTACACGACCAAAGTCAGAGCCATGGTTGCGGTAATGAAACAGGCTGATATTCCAATGGCCGATGTTGTCTAAAAAGTGTAACAGCGCACCAGGCTGCTCAGGAAACCTACAGCGAAATAGCAACTCATCCTTTAGCCCCGTCGCATGTCCACCCACCATGAAGCGTAGGTGAACTTTCGCGACTTCGTTGTCACTGAGGTCGATTACTGGGTATTTCAGCTCATTTAGCTCATTAATAAATTGATTTTTATCAGCTGTATCAGAAGTATTAACGCCTAAGAAAATCTTAGCTTCTTTGTGGTTAGCGTAACGGTAGTTAAACTCAGTGATAGAACGGTTATTGATAACCTGGCACAACTCATGAAAACTGCCAGGCTGCTCAGGCACTGTCACGGCAAAGAGTGCTTCACGGTTTTCACCAAGCTCAGCCCGCTCTGCGACATGCCGCAGTCGGTCAAAATTCACATTGGCACCGCTGCAAATCGCTACCAGTTCCTGATTATTAACATCGTTGTGTTGTAGGTACTTCTTAAGACCTGCTACACCTAATGCACCCGCGGGTTCTAGCAAGGTGCGGGTGTCTTCAAAGACATCTTTAATGGCGGCGCAGGTTTCGTCTGTGGTGACGGTGATCATTTCATCAACCACTTGCTGCGCGATAGCAAAAGTATTCACACCAGCCTGTTTTACCGCTGCGCCATCGGCAAAAGTGCCAATCTGATCAAGTAAAATGCGTTCACCAGCGGCCAGCGCTTTTGTCATACTGGGCGCTTCTTCGTGCTCGACACCAATAATGCGTGTTTGCGGGCTAAGGTATTTCATCCATGAGCCGATGCCCGAGAGTAAGCCACCGCCACCGCAGCAGATAAAAATGGCATCGATAGGGTCAGGGTGCTGACGGGTGATTTCCATGCCGACCGTGCCTTGACCTGCAATGACCTCCAAGTCATCAAAGGGGTGTACAAAGGTCAGTTTCTCCTTTTCGCACAGTTCGGTGGCATATTGGTAGGCCTCATTAAAATTATTACCGTGCAATACGGCATTGCCACCAAACGCGCGGACCGATTTAACTTTGATTTCGGGGGTAATCACAGGCATGACGATAGTGGTTGGAATGCCCAAATACGAACCCGCATAAGCCATTCCTTGTGCATGATTACCTGCTGAAGCGGCGATAACCCCGCGTGCTTTCGCCTCGGAAGAGAGCTTCTGCATACAGTTAAAACTGCCACGAAGCTTGAACGAAAAGACAGGCTGCAAATCTTCACGCTTTAAATAGATGGTGTTATCAAAGCGAGTAGACAGCGAACGGGCTTTTTCTAGCGGTGTCTCGTGTGCCACATCGTAAACACGTGCTTTGAGTATTTTTTCGATTAATTTATGTTGCATGGTTGGCACCTGAAAGCCATTTTTGCGCATTGCTTGAATCGCAAATAAGTCTACTTAAAAGAGTGTCTAGGCTAACAGCATTCGGTATGATGCGACATTTGAAAATCATTGGAAAAACTTTGCCATGACGCAAGATGAAATGAAGCGCGCCGCCGCGGCAGCTGCCCTAAAGTATGTCGAAGATCACGCCATTATCGGTATTGGTACAGGCTCGACGGCGAATCACTTTATTGATTTATTGGCTGAAAGCAGAATCCCACTAAAAGGAACCGTTGCCAGCTCAATTGCTAGTGCAGAGCGTTTGCAGTCTCATGGTATTAAAGTGCTTGAGTTGAATCAGACTGGGCCATTGGATTTGTATGTGGATGGGGCGGATGAATCCAATGCAAAACTGCACTTAATCAAAGGCGGCGGTGGTGCGCTAACGCGTGAGAAAATCGTTGCAGCGGCTTGTGACAAGTTTGTTTGTATTGCGGATGAAAGCAAGCTGGTGGATGTGATGGGCAAGTTTCCACTGCCTGTTGAAGTGATTCCAATGGCGCAAAGCTATGTGGC
>JBMZDT010000344.1:0-3099 GCA_049614505.1 Leucothrix sp. | reverse complement strand
TTCTTGGCAATATTGTTGCCAGTCACAAATCCCCACACAAGTTATTTGGTCTTAAGTTGTTAAAAAGCGCCAGCTGCCTGTGCTGCTGGAGAGGTGCGCATTAAACCCGATTTTTACGGATCGCACAAGTATAAATTTAAAAAAACTTTAAGAAATTTCGCGCCACGAAAAACCAGCGTCCTGACAAGCCATAGAAACCCACTCAGATTCACAGTCTGCACCCCGATAAAGTGCTTCTAAAGCGTGACTTTGAGAGTTATTTTTCTCACTGACATGACCACCTAATAAATGCTGTATTTTAGAAAGGTCGATTTTTTTCAGAATAGCTTCTGACTGGCGATTATCCAAATGCCCTAACCCACCAGACACCCGCTGCTTCAGGGAATAAGGATAAGGCCCTTGCATTAACATTTCATAATCGTAGTTACATTCCAACATGAGCGCATCGAGCGACGTAAGATGACTAAGCACATGCGGCGTTGCATGCCCCAAATCACTGAGTACACCTAATGTAAAACTGCCGTCACTAAAGGTAAATTGACAGGGCTCTCTCGCATCATGAGGAACCCGAAAAGGCTGAAGATGAATATCGCCAATTTCAAACGCTGTATCTGGCTCAATAAAGCAAGTCTGCGTAAAATCATTATCGCGAGCCGCTAGGTTAGTACCATGCGTGAGCCAAACAGGTAGTTTATACTTTCGGGAAAGGCGTCCGACACCATTGACGTGATCGCCATGTTCATGTGTTACCACAACACCCGCTAAAGACGAGGCATCGCAACCCAAGCGCTGCAAGCGTTTTTCTGTTTCTTTCACAGAAAAACCACAGTCTAAAAGCACTCGGGTTGTCCCTATCTCGATGAGTGTTGCATTACCTTTGCTACCACTGCCCAATGAAGCAAAACGGATCATTATTAGCTGGTATACTCTTTTCTCAAACGCCCAAGAATTTGGCGTGCATCGGCTGCAGGCAGTGCTTTTCCAGAGCCATTCAGAACTGCTATGGTCGTCAACTTACCACTACCTGTAACCCTAAATTGGTACTTTGCACCTTTATTCATTTTCCCAAGTGATTTATTCAAGAAGCGACCAATAGGACTACCGGGATCAGAAACCAGTGAACGATCTCTGGCAACAATCAAACCTGAGGCTTGATCAGATTGACCGATCGTCATACCCATTGCTTTTAACGTATCATTGACTCGCTTCCAAACAACAGACTCAACTTCTTCAATTTGCATCACTACTTGAGTGCCCTGCTGCACTAATTTCACAGTACTCGCAGGCGGAGGCCCCATCGTTTTATCAACCAATGGCACACGATCCAGCCTTTCTGACTTTGTTTGTGCCATGCTGTCAGAAATGGTGGTTACATAAGTTTTATTGAAGTTTGGCGCATCAAGATCCGATGGTATCTCTAGCACCTTGACCGATTTATGATCACTGTAATTAACTAAATTAGTGACATCCGTAAATCTTGCAAGGGATGAACAACCAGTCAGCAGACTTGCGGCAATCAATGCCGGTAAAATTCTCATATTAGTAACCTATCGGATTAATCGACTGTAATACCCACTTGAAGCATAGCATCCAATACCGCAGCTTGCAGTGATGCTTCCAGCGGAATCAATGGCAGGCGAATACCATCGACATGTCCATAGCCCATTTTGGCGAGCGCCCATTTAACTGGAATAGGATTAGGGTCAGCAAATAAAGAAGCATTTAATGGACTGAGTAGCAAATTAAGCTCAGCTACCGTATCTTGGTCACCAGCAAGCGCAGCCATACATAAATCATGCATTTGCTTAGGCGCAACATTGGCCGTCACAGAGATATTTCCTTTACCACCCAACATGATCAATTCGTGAGCGGTAGGGTCATCGCCACTGTAGATATCAATACGATCCGCGCAGCGCTCAATTAATTCTTTAGCACGCTCCATATCGCCGGTCGCTTCTTTAATTCCAACGATATTACTAATGCTAGCTAAGCGATCCACCGTATCGGGCAAGATATCACTGATTGTTCTACCTGGTACGTTGTAGAGAACCTGAGGTATTGCCACCCCATCGGCAATCGTTTTAAAGTGCTGGTATAAACCTTCCTGATTAGGTTTATTGTAATAAGGTGCGACAAGTAAAGCTGCATCTGCCCCCACTTGTTTTGCCGCTTCTGTTGAACCTAACGCTTCAGCGGTACTGTTAGAACCGGTACCTGCAATGACAGGGATTTTTTTATCCACAATTTCAACAACGCGTTTTATAACATGCGTGTGTTCATCGTGTGTCAAAGTGGATGATTCGCCAGTTGTACCGACAGCAACAATCACATCGGTCTGATTATCAAGATGAAAACCAACCAAGGCTTCCAACGCAGCTTCATCGACTTCTCTCGCGGCCGTCATTGGCGTGATTAACGCGACCATACTTCCCTGAAACATTCATTCCTCCAACGGTAGCTTTGATTAGCACAAAGCTTAAAAACTGAGATAAATTGGGCAAAGTCTAATTGTGCCCCCTACTAAACACAAGGTAAATAAAGGATTCTGGTATTGCGGCGAACAATCCGTTAATTTACTGTCGCTCAACATTAAAGCAGAATGTGCGTCGATCACAGTCATGTGATGACTAAACCAACAATCCGCGAGATAAACCACCACACAGGATATTTCATGTCAGCATTAGAAATTGGTCAGGTAGTTCCTGATTTTACTGCCCCTGCCACCAGCGAAACGACATTCACTTTGTCAGATTACCGTGGCAAATCCAACATCATCATCTATTTCTATCCTAAAGACAGTACACCAGGTTGTACGACCGAAGGGCAGAATTTTCGGGATATGAAAGCAGCGCTAGAAGCGAATGGCACAGTAGTTTTTGGTGTTTCAAAAGACAGTATGCGCCGACATGAGAACTTCAAAGCAAAACAAGAGTTTAACTTCGAACTCATCTCAGATGAAGACGAAGCAGTGTGCCAGCTGTTTAATGTTATTCAGCTAAAGAAGCTCTATGGCAAGGAGTATATGGGGATTGTGCGCAGCACCTTCTTAATCGATAAAGAAGGTGTGCTTCGCGAACATTGGGACAAGGTCAAAGTAAA
>JBMZDT010000343.1:0-3106 GCA_049614505.1 Leucothrix sp. | reverse complement strand
AAAAGAGCACCCTCTTGCTTGGAAAACGCGGTACCGAAACGGCGGTATCTATTAGTCCACGAGCCCTAACTACCGTGAAAACAGGCAACAATTTACGTGTCAACCTGCCCGTCAGCCTGCATGAAAAGACGCTCGATTATTACGGCATACCACCACACCCTAGCGATCTATTTGGCTGGTCTCAAGACGCGCTTTATCGTCTGAATATCGATATCAATAACGGCACCATGAGTATGCTAGCGCCCCTAGTTGCTGAAGCGAATAACTTACCTGAGAACGCAGACTTCGCTATCGATACACAGTGGCAACAAGATCGCTCCGCCATTATTGATGGGCACGATTATTACCTTAAACGTGATCAGATTTTCACAGCCAGCCATTAGTCGCTGAGCAAACCCACCAATAACTGTGCGTGATTAGCCGCTTCAATGCCCCGCTCAGTCAAATAGCCCCCGTCAACATGATCTGTCAATCCCTTTGCATGTAGTCTGGCTGCGGCCGCAACAGCTTCTGGTGCGGCTTCATTTGAGTGCACCTTAATCCCTATAGCAGTCGCTGACTCAAGATTGAATTGATTTAATAATTTGATTTCCTGAAGTTGTTCGTCTGAACACATAAATACGGATTCCTAGTGGGTTTGATTGGGATTGGCCCCATCATAACGGACATCCCCAATCTATTCAGCCACTATTTTTATCTGCAATAATTTTTGCAATCGACTGGCCCAATTGCTGCTGTGACTCTGCACTGAAATGGATTCCATCAACAGGGCTTGATTCAATAAAATCGCCAGCATCCGCAAAATAACAACCCAATTCATGGGCAATATCTGCAAACTTTTCAGCGAACTGTCGGGACTTTTCCAATCCGTGTTGTCGTGTATCAAGGCCACTTTCGCTCATAACAATTGGTGGTGGTGCAATAAGTAGAACACTGGGAGATGAACCTTGAGGGCCCGCATCGCTAGTGTGCACCTTTTGCACCAGCCGACCCGCTGATTTTGCAATTTCATACGCTGAGACACAAAACCGATCTTTTAAGTCATTTGTGCCCAACATCACAATCACTAAATCTAACGGCTTGTGCGATAGCAAACAAGGCTCTAAATAATTAAGCCCACTCATTAAACCATCAACGGGGTCATCCCACACAGTTGTGCGACCGTTCATACCCTCTTCAACAATCTCATAGTCATCACCAAGCACATTCGACATCACGCAGGGCCACCGCGTCTTATTGTCATAACGCTCATGCGTCTCAGGGTCATAACCCCAAGTATTAGAATCACCAAAACACAAAATTCGCTTCATAAACTACCTTTAGAGTTGAGAACGATGCCAAATCACAATATCTGTATGATTATAAAACACCGTTACCATCATAACGCCATATTATGCTGGCATCATCACTTGCTCTTTACCTAAACGAATCCACGTTTTAATAGTACCCAACGGTTGACCTAGTTTTGCAGCCAACTCTGCATGCGAGTAGCCATGGTAGCAAGACAAGATTAGGCACTCGCGCTGCGCCTGCTTCAAACCTTTCATTGCGTCCACAACACGCGTTAGCTCAGTACTGACTACATGTTCTTTTTCAGGCGTAGAACCTTCAGATTCTAGGTTTTCGATATAGTCCCCACACTCGTCTTTATAATGACGAACTTTTAGAGCACGTAATTTATCTCTGGCTGTATTGGTAGTAATGGTGCGCATCCAAGTCATTGCGCTACTTTTGCTTGCCTTGAACGTTCCTGCTTTCTCCCAAATCTTCAAATAAGAGTCCTGCAAGATGTCCTCAGCTAACGCCTCGTTTTTTAACATCCCCATTAATACACTGAATAATCGAGGCGATGTTGCATCATATAAGGCTTTGAATGCGAGCTGATCTTTGTCAGCACTGCGAACTAATAAATCATTTAAGTCAATCATCTCTCTCACCTTGCTTCACTACTGAAGCGATTGTTTCAGGACATGCTGAAACAATAACGAGAGAGGCTTTTGTATTCTTAAACTTTTTATAAACTTTCTATTGAAAATTTATATAGAACTGGGATTTGATCGCTTTACCCTTAATCAACTTATTGATAATACGTTTTCAACCGTACACGCCAGCCCGGCAACCATCGCTGCTCGTTTCTTTCTGGTGGCGCATTGGCAACGCGGCGTGTCAAAACCAGATCAGCAGCCACAGCAAACTCTTTTAACGCTGCATTTCCGGCAGGTGTTGGTTCCATCAATTCCAACACATGTAGTAACCCCCAACCTACACCATTGTGCTTTTCTGAGGTCACGGTTCCTTCACCTTTGAAATTGACATAGTCAACTAGCGGGTAAAGGCCTCCTGCTGACGCCCTAACCGCATAAAATCGATTAACAATCCGCTCGCGCTTGCTCGGTGCTAATGCTCTGAGCATTTTAGGCAGTGCTGTATCTAGACGTTGGAATAAGTACAAAACTTGCAGGCCGCTAGTATCAATCAGTAATTGTTGTAGTGCCAGAAACTTAGCGCTACCGCGTTCACTTTCAAGCTGCTCTCTACTGTTCCATATTGAGCCGATTTGAATCTGTTTCAATAACCATGCAGGTACCGCTGCACCATTTGCTTGAAGAAACCGAATCATGTCCGGAAAACTTTCAGTAAAGCCTAAAGATCTCCCAGCAGGAAACCAAATGAAGTGCCCGACGCCCAGTGATGGAAAGCTTTCATTCTTGCTCCAAAAAATGACATTCTCAAGCTTTCCACCCGTTTCGTTTTGAAAGATTTTTTGCCCAATGGCCTGCAACTGCTGCGGATCTATACCTTGCGCTTTTAACTGTATTTTGGCCGCTTCAGGAAGGTTTAATTGCTCTGGCAGTTTTATTGGCGTTGAGGGTCGGTTCGCGTGCTTAACCGACCTGTCAGTAGCGATACAGCCAGCGGCTGTCATCAATGCAATCAGTGTGATTACAACGATTGTTTGCTTCGTTGCTAACTTAGAAAAATCGGTGGCCATTATTTACCGCTGTACTACTCCATTAACAAAGAGTGTAGCACTTAAATTGCGACTAAATGATCGGAAGATTCATACCAAGCGTCACAAAACCATAATACAAGCCACTTAAACCAC
>JBMZDT010000342.1:0-3140 GCA_049614505.1 Leucothrix sp. | reverse complement strand
CAACCTGAATTTGTGCTTCATTCAGCATCGCCAGTGGCTCTTCAAAGGCTGTATCGACGCTGCTTAAATGACTCATTTGGTTGATTAAGCCGCTGAGTACGGAGTATACCGATTGTTTCTCTGCATAGAGTTGCTGAACACCCGTGGAGGCCGCGTCCAGTAACTCTCCTGCATTAGATAAACGGGAATGTTCTTCATCAAGCTGTGGGTATTCGCCCTCGACTAATTGCAATGCGTCCAGTTCTTGGGTCTGAAAGCTTAATAAATCAATTTTTGCTTGATGATCGCTGCTTTGGTTTTGCAGCTGATCAAGCTTGTCTTGTAATGCCTTCCAGGTGTTGTAGCGTGTGCTTAAGGTGGTTAGCAGCGCGGTGTTGTCGCCATATTCATCCAGCAGCTGACGCTGCATGTCTTTTTTCATCAGCGATTGGTGTTCGTGCTGTCCATGTATATCAACAAGCTGTTCACCGAGTTGGCGCAGCATGGATAGGTTAGCAGGGCAGCCATTAATCCAAGCACGTGACTTGCCCGCATTGGTGATGATGCGCCGCAGAATACATTGCTCATCTTGGTCTAAATCATTCTCCTGAAGCCAAGCCAGCGCACTGGGTGTGTCAGCAATATCAATGGTTAGGGTAATTTCGGTTTTTTCAGCACCATGACGCACAACGCCACTGTCAGCCCGGTCGCCGAGTACCAGGCCGATAGCATCAATTAAAATCGATTTCCCAGCCCCTGTTTCTCCAGTCAGAGCGGTCATACCTGGTGCTAATTCAAGGTCTAGGGTTTCAATAATGGCAAAGTCACGCAAAAAAATATGGCTTAACATAGGTCTCTGAAAATCCTGAATTAACCTAATGAGGTAGGAAGCGTCTTCATTTTGAAAGGCATAATATCACCCCAACAAAAGTGAAGATGAATTTTCTGATATCCCGCAGTGGTCGCCACAATCAGGCGTTTACCTTAAGCGCTGTGTAGGGCAAACAAAACGACCCACCTCAAATCCCCGTTTTTGAACATGTTTGGTTTTGCGGCCACCAACACGTTTACGCCACATTCGAAAGCTTGATGGCTTCATTTCTTGGCGCATCAGTTTGATGACCTCTGGCTCGGACAGCCCGTACTGGGCTTCAATAGCTTCAAAGGCGGTACGATCTTCCCACGCCATTTCTATAATACGGCTGATGTCACCGACGGGTAGCAATATCTTCATTGGCCCTACTAATGTGTTGTGAATAAATTGGCGAATTGTATTGTGATTGGGCTGTTGATGCATGAGCTGGCAATATTAGTGTGGGATTAGCGTTGCGACGCAATCCGCAATCTCAAGCAAACGTTCATCATCGCCATGTACGCTACCCAACATCAACCCAACAGGCGCTGTTCCTGCCTGATGACAGGGCAAGCTGATAGCACACCCATCCACATAATTAATGGATGACGTATTGCGTAAGCAACGTAAATTCACTCGGCCAATATTCTCTGGGTCATCTGTCTCAGTTACTTGAGGGGGAATACAAGGAACCGTTGGGTACACCAACGCATCAATGTTAAGCGCCTGCATGGCTTGATTAAACTGTATTTTGAGCTGGGCTTTTTCAGCATAACGCGCTTGCTGTTCAGCCTCATTCACTGTTTGACCACTAATAACCCGTGAATAAACATAAGGGTCATACTCATCACCATGACTTTCCATCAGTGTTTGATGCAGTTGCCAAGCCTCATAGATCACGGTGTTGCGATTAAGGAACATATCTACGGCCTGATCTATCGCATCGACTGGTTGTCGTGTGATTGTAATGCCAGATGCTTCCATCCGTGCAATGGAATGATTAAATGCCGCCTCAACTTCAGGGTCGAGATCCTGCATAACAATGCCTTCAGGTATCAACAGGTGCAGGGTGTTGGGATCTGCGGTGCTTAACTGGGGTAATGTTTCAAACGGTTTGCCCTGCATCAGCTGATACAAGAGAAAACAACTGTCTACATCACTGGCCAGAGGGCCAGGTGCATCACAGCTGGATGACAGTGGGTAAACACCGTTTAGAGACAGATGGTTATGGCTGGGCTTCATCCCAACAATACCATTAAAAGCCGCAGGAATACGGCAAGAGCCGGTAGTATCAGAGCCTAAAGTGCCAGGCACAATGCCCATAGCAACACTCACGGCACTACCAGAGGAAGAGCCGCCAGGCAAACGCTTATTTGCGTTGTCCCAAACGGAGTAGAGCGGTGGAAAGTGCGGATTTAGTCCCATGCCACTAAAGGCAAACTCGCTCATATTGGTTCGGCCAAACGGTAGCATGCCTGCCTGACGAAGATAAGCAACCACTTCAGCATCTTCATCAGCAATAGGGGCTTTATCTGCCAACACGGCTGACCCCGCTAGCGTTTGTTGTCCCTTAACATCGTATAAATCTTTTAGGCTAATTGGCACTCCGGCAAGGGCAGGTGCAGTACCTGCCGCAATACGTTCATCAGTAGCCGAGGCGTCCGCTAGCAGGCCTGCCTCATCCAGTGCAATAAAAACACCTTGAGCCTGCTTTGCCATCGCTATGCGTTCTGTAATTAGCTGCTCACAGCTTATTGCTTTGTCGGCGAGTTGCTTGGCAAGTGAGCGAATACTATTAGTTGAGGCCATTATTTTTCCATCGAGCGTTTAGATTAGTCTGATTGCGAATAATAACCCACGATGTCACCATCGGTGGTTACACCAAGCCCATTAAGACAGCGGTTTACATAATTGAAGTAGCCAATAATTTGGTTAGCCTCAAGAATTTCACCATCATCAATGCCTGTGACCTTCAGCGCATCAACATCCTCTTTTACCATTGCCGTTGGAGTAAGGGTTAACTTCTCGGTGTATTGCAGCATGGCTAGCTCAGGCCCATCAAACACCGACTCTGGGGTTTTGGCATGTAACGCAGCTTCAATGGCATCGGCACGCGCTTCATCACCAATCAAATGGCGTGCATTGGCCCAATGGTTCGCCAATGAATAGGGGCAGTCATTGAGTATTGACACATAAGAGCTAATGGTTTCCTGAAACCATGTTGGGATGGTATTGGCATCGTCATGTAGCGCAGCACGGTACAGCACAACATGCCCACGCATGGTATTGGGGCGTAAAGAATGCACGC
>JBMZDT010000341.1:0-3161 GCA_049614505.1 Leucothrix sp. | reverse complement strand
TTTCTCGAATCCTTAGATCTTAAACTTTCTGATCTTGAGAAGTCCGCCTGGAAACAAAGGAATAACGCCGCCCATGGTAATGAAGTCGAAGAAGGCAGTCAGATTCAGCTAATCAGAGAGACAAAAGTTCTCAAGGTGATTTTTCATCGGGTTTTCCTTAAGATTATCATTGGGAGCGGTCATTATTATGATTATTACTCGATAGGTTTTCCAGTCAATGAGCTGAGCGAATGCATTGAGTATGATGAAAGTCAGTATTGATGTTGGTAATTCATTTTGAAGGCTGAAAATCGGATAAAAAGGCTGTATTTATCCTGATGAGGGCATGACTGATAAATGCTCATGTCCCTCATTCAGTAGCTTCGTTGGAGTAACGTGCTTCGGTTATTTTATGGTGTTTCTAAAACTCTATTTGTAATACCCGACAGCACAAATTTGAACACCGATTTTTGAATAGTAAGCTTCTTTTTCTAAGGGTACAGTCTCGTTGGGTTTAGGAAACCAATAGGTTGCGGTCTTGATCACGCCATCTTCTGCAAATGGAATCATTTGACCGGCGATAATCGTCCCATTCTTGTCCTTAACTTTTTTGACAGGTACACCGATAACGTTATCGGCTCGACCATGTGCGGTTACCTTGCCCACGAGACCATCGTTCTCAAAGCAATAAGGATAAAGGTCATTCAAACGATATTCTGCATCCCCGCGATTAATCGCTGCGACAGCTTTCGCTGGATCGGCTTGCATCGCTGAAATGACTTTTTCAAGCATGGATTTAGCCTGTTCTGAAGTACCAGTCTCGTTGGCGATAGTTGGCTGACTTACGACGACCAACAGGGCAGTGGTTGTCATTAAAGATTTTGCTAATTTAGAAAACATTATTCTTTCCTTGAAAATGTTGATTTAAGATTTAATTTGACTATTTTTGCGTTGGGTAAAATCACTTATTGACCGGGTGCCCGATAGTTAGGCAATAGCTTGCTTGCCTCATCAATATCGGAGGGATCCATTAAACAGGTGGTCTTGACTGAAACACCGCCCGGTGCCGTGATTAACGTCAAAGCAACGGCAGCAGCACTGCTAGGTAAGTCAACGGTGACAATAATATCGACCCCTTCGCCGAAACCGTAATAGATTGGTGAGGTAAGTGTTCCCCCCACTCCGGTGATGACAGATTTGACCATTTCAGCGCGACTTGAACCACCTTCTTGTCCTAATCCTTTGGCGGCGTTACCAGTGTAAGAACCTTGTAATAAATAGGCAGGCATTTTTGACTCCTTAATGTTTGATTTTTAATTTGTGTTGCTAGTGAACACGGTTAAAGATTAAGGGAAGTTAAAGCCAGCGTATGTAGGTGTTATTACCTAGATGGTGTCGAAATACCTAATCGGTATTAAAAATACCTTGGTCGATAGCGTACATTGCAGCCGCTGTGCGTCCAGGTGCACCTATTTTTTTGAATAAGTTCTGGCTGTGGTTATCAATTGTACGTGGCGAGATTTCGAGCTTTTGCGCAATTTCTTTATTGCTCAGTCCGCGTGATATGTGCATGAGCACTTCAGCTTCACGAGGTGTAAGGCCATCAGGATAAACATTACTTGTCACACTTTTACTATGCCCCGACTCGGCCAATATTGTGCGAGTGGCCTCTCTTGGAAAACGTCCCTTCATAACCTCTTCTAACATGACATCAGCTGCGTCTTCAGAACTAAGCGCATCCCGCCCTGGAACATCACGGGTCAACTCATCATAGGCATTAGCCACAGCGAGCAGTCCGGAGGCATCATCGTTAAGTTTAATGCGTCGGTGGCTGCCTGAGCCATCATTGCGTTCATTTGTCGAACAGGCAGCATCAACGATGTTATCGAATATGGGTGAAGTCATCAGGATTTGTTCAGTGTGATGGCTACAGGTTTTTGCTCGTTGTAACTCCTGACGTGACAGAGGCCCGGTCTTGTCCCATATCCCATTGGGAATTGCAGATTTACCAATATCATGTAGTAGACCCGCATTGAAGAGGTGTTGGCATTCATCCTCCGGCATTCCACGTGCGACTGCTCCCCGAAATGCCAATGCGGCGACATTATGTGAGTGGCCTAATAGACGTGGTGTTTTCAGATCGATGAAATCAGCAAAAGCCTCAGCAATGGCACGTACTTCTGCCTGTCCAATAATGATGGGGTCACCCGGTTCCATTGTTTGATAATGCTCCCAATCCCAGCCTGTGCCAAGGCCCCGGTAAATTGCCGTTGGGTCTTTCAAAAAAGTGTTACAAACAGCTGGATCAAACTGAGTGCCGGAACGTTTTTGTGCAACCTCGACCATGGCGGGTAGTCCGCCAATGCGTCGGTGAAGTTCCATCACAACAGCGAACTCAATAATACGAGAACCCTGCAAAATGTCCTCACCACCTGGCTGGCTGGGGTTGCCACCATCCCATCGAGAAATACGTTGCTCAACCAGGCTGGATACTCTGCCGGGAACTGGTAAACGTTTAGAGAGTGCGCTCGCCTGTTCGCACTGTGGGTCAGCCAAAGGCAGCATATCAGCGCCTGCTGCAACACACTGATCAATAACAGGCTGACGCATTTCATTAGGGTGATCAGGCGCGAAACTGTTATTGAGGTGATGGCGCAAATTCTCAGGATCCAGCGGATCGCCAATGGTATAGCAGTGGTTGAGGGTATGTTCTTCTCCGAGTGCAAGTGGCGATACGTCTGAGGCAGTTGACGTACAACCAATGGAACGGCAGATGGCAGCATAATAGAGCTCGCTCTGTTCTTCTGGCTGCAACCCCATTGCTTTCCCTAGGTTAGTTGCAATAACCGCAGAACCCATAGCTGAGCCACTTGGATGACCGTCAGCAAGGTCAGTTGCTAGGGATAAGGCTCCTAGTATTTCAGAAAGGTTACATTCCATAATTTATACCTGAATATCATTATTCAAAAGTATAGTAGGCCGAACCGTGGAGTGTTTGGTAAATAGTGAGCTGATCTAATGACTAGGAAATGCTATGAGTTTGAGAGCGGAAAGCATGTAAGATGAAGAGTTCCACCTGCCTAAGAGTTTAGGCAGGTAGTAGGGGGAGCCTTACGATTTTCAGCTGCTAGCTGAATTGTCGATTTTGGCTAGTGACACGCTTTTTCGACAGTATCGAGAAT
>JBMZDT010000340.1:0-3162 GCA_049614505.1 Leucothrix sp. | reverse complement strand
TACCATGCCATGAAAATTTTAGACTAAACAATAGTTTCTTACCGATGGTTTATTCCTTATTTGGATTTCGGGATGATTTCCTGCCCTATTAATAGGCCATTCATAAGGTAGGAACTACTATTTATTAATACGTTAGATTCCTTCCCCTGAAGATCCAATACTGACAATAGCTTAGCTGTCACACAATCAGTCTAGTGACGTAAAAATAAAATAAATAAGGTTCGGCCCCGTGAAAACTATATCAACTAATAACCGAAGCCTCGGGTTCGTGGTTCGATGCAATTTTTTAAAAACAGCTTTGTTCCCACTCCTTGCTGCGCAATTAGTCCTGCTCGGGCTTTATTTATTTAGCCATCACTACATCATCGAGAAGAATTTTGATCTCTTGCGAGTCAACGCGCTGGACACTATTTCTGAAATTTCTTCGACTGAAGCAAAAAACATTGATGATCAACTGAAAGAGATTAGCCGCAACAATGAATCGCTTCAGCTTGAGCACCAAGTATTGTTCACTCACAGCTTGGCAAAGAAGTTATCGTTTTTAGAACCACCCATTGAAAATGAGTTTGGTGCTAGCCACCGGTTTGGCCACTCCAGTGTGTTTGTATCCTCAAAAACAGACTTGGGGCCAGCAGTCAGTCAAAAAATTGTCAAAACTGAAAAAATGGAAGTGCGATTTGGAACGTTGGTAGACAGTAACCCACACATAGTCTCTTCCTATTTTGTGACTTGGGATAACGTCATTCGTATGTATCCCTTCGTTGAGGATTTTTATGATAGATACCCTCATGACTTTGAAATGACAAAATACCCTTTTTACTACTTGGCCGATGCAAAGCACAACCCACAACGTCAGCCTGTTTGGACTGACGCCTATTTTGACCCTGAAAGTAAAGGCTGGATGCTATCTAGTCTTACGCCAGTTTATAAACATAATTTTCTTGAAGGAGTAAATGTTCTCAATGTAGCGCTCGATAGCTTTTCCCAATACCTACTCTCAAAAGATTTACAGTGGGAAAGCGGCAGTTTAATGATGGACAAACACGGAAATATTTTGACCATTTCACACAACATCAAAAAACACCTTGGGCTTGCGGATACAAATATTTCCACCTCACCTAATGATCTTAATATGCTAAAACAAAATACGATGACTGGTATGTACTTTTCAGAGTTTTTTAATGGCAATAAGAAATCAATGGAGCTCACCTTAGATGGTGAAGAATACCTAGCCACCAAGAAAGTCATCTCTGAAACTGGCTGGCAATTCTTTATCCTGACACCACTGAGTGCTGTCTATGGGCCGATAATCGCTGAGGAAGCCAATATCGAGCGCCTTTGTCTTATTTTCTTAGGCTTAGCGGTTGTCTTTTATGCGTTATTTTTTGTGCATATCAAACGGTCATCACAAAGGTTAGCCAAGCGTATAACCACCCCTATAGAAACAATAACTCACATGATTGAGGCAAACGCCTCAGACGATGAGACTTATAAAATACATGAGCCTGTCAATATCACCGAGCTTGATAAGCTACTTGGTATGAATCTTAAAATTCAAAAGGATAAAATTCGCTACGCTAAAATTAGTGAGGAAATGAGGGTCAAGAACAAACAACTTAAAACCCTTGCGATTACAGACCAATTAACTCAGTTATATAACCGCCTAAAGCTAGATGAAGTATTGTCTTATGAGGTCGCACGATCGCAAAGAGATAACACGCCACTCGCAGTAGCGATTATCGATATAGATAGATTTAAACTTGTTAATGACACATTTGGCCATCAAATTGGCGACTCAGTATTAGTTGGCGTAGCACAGGTGATGCTGAACAGTATTCGCTCGACCGATATAATCGGACGGTGGGGCGGAGAAGAGTTCATGCTCATCCTACCCAACACGCCGCTTGAACATGCCTTTGCACATGCTGATAAATTACGAGAAATAATTGAAGGTACCTGCTTTTCTCCCGTAGAGAACGTCACGATCAGCATTGGAATAGCAAGCTGTATTGATATTGGGTGTAAAAAGATGCTGGTGGAACTTGCTGACAACGCACTTTATGAAGCCAAAAGTAATGGGCGAAACCGCGTTGAACTGGCGCCATCTCCAGCAACACTAGCAGTTGAAACGCCACCTACACCGATAGAAAAACGCGCTTCCGCTTAGTCCATCAACCTATCTCGCCAATACTCTTCGCCCATAATGAATTGGCATCGCTCACCCTCAATCCGCGTGACGCGATGCAGCCGCTTGGATGCCTCGGCTACGGTCAAATATTGGTTCAGGTTGTTCACCGCGCTCCATGCGTCGAATGTTTTCCGCGATGACAGCCGCCGCGCTGCTTATATGTGTTGGCCCCGCCATGTGTGGTGTGACATTCACTTTTGGATGCGTCCACAAACGGTGCTCTGTTGGTAGCGGCTCAACACTAAACACATCTAAAGCCACGCCATTCAGACGATCACTATCTAAAGCATCCAGCAAAGCATCTTCACCAATCACACCACCCCGGCTAACATTCACCACATGGCTGCCCATGGGTAACTGCGCTAGGAAATCAGCATTGATCAGCTGATGGCTGCGTTCATTCATCGCTAAACAGCTGATGACAACATGCGTGCTCGGCAATATCTCTGACAAAGCATTCAGGCCCGAGGTAGTCATCAAGTTTTCAGCAGTTTTCTCTTTGAAGTCCCAACCCGTAACATTGAACCCTGCGTGCTGAATCAGTTCAGCCACGTGTTGACCGATACGCCCTAACCCCAATACCAGCACATTGAAATCATTCGTTGGTGGTGTTTCCAGTCGATTCCAATTCAGGCGCGCCTGCTCAACACGGTAGTGCTGCATGTGGCGGTGAAACTCGATCACCCAATACAAGGAATAGTTCGCCATGTCTTGTGACATCGCAGGATCACCCAGTGAAACCAGCGGCACATCCGGCAGCTCTGGATCATTCAACAGATGCTCCATACCTGCACCCAATGAGAAAATTGCCCGCAGATTCGGGTAGCGCTTCAAATCGCCAAACGGATGCCCCCAGACCACACCGTAATGAATCGCAGCGGCATCCGAAACATCAGGATAGTTAGCGATAGTCATCGCTGGCAATTCCTTGCTCAAGGCAGCCTGCCATCCTGAATTTTGGTCGAATTGGTTGT
>JBMZDT010000339.1:0-3187 GCA_049614505.1 Leucothrix sp. | reverse complement strand
ATTGATAAGCCCAACGCCGCCTGAACGTAAGGTATAAATCAGCGTATTGCTATCAAGTTGTGCCAGTCCCCATGGAACTCCCTGAATCTCTGCCACTGTTTGGGTTTTAAATTTTGTTTCTGCAATAGCCAGATTAGTGATAAACTCTATCACTAATAATAGTAAAATTAACTTTTTAGTCATTTTTTAATCTCCCTTTAATAGATACTATTATTTTCAAAGTGCTCCTTCAAGTCAGGAAGCCTCATTTCACTCTATTTTTTCACATAGTTATTGCGACAGGGAATCCACCTTGCAGTTGCCAACACTTCATTACAGTCATATAACGTATTGCACAGACATAAAAAAACAGGCCGTTATGCCTGTTTTTTTAATGCGCACCTGATTGAATGTGTTGTTATTTCTTTTTGTGTTGCTTGCTCGCAACCTCTCCCCAAAGCTGCTTTATTCGCTTGTCTCTACCACAACCGTTACGATAGTAGTTGTAACGAATCGGGTTTCTAGAATAATAGTTCTGGTGATAACCCTCAGCCACATAAAACTGCTCTGCCTCAAGTACAGGTGTTACGATCGGTGCACTAAAAGGTTTTGTTTCATTGACCTCGGCTAATGAGTCCTCAAAGATTTTTTTCTGCGCGTCGTTTTGGTAAAACAAACCCGTTTTATAAGGGCTGCCCTTATCACAAAACTGCCCTGAGGCATCGGTAGGATCAATGGTTTTCCAGAAATAATTCGCTAATGTCTCGGTTGAGACTTTTTCATCATCAAATGAAATCTTGACCGCTTCATAGTGCCCTGTCTTCTTAGAAGAGACTGACTCGTAGGTTGGGTTTTCAGTAGTGCCATTGATGTAGCCAGATACGGCCTCAATAACACCGTCTACCTTTTCGAAATCTGACTCCACACACCAAAAGCACCCCCCAGCAACAATAATGCTCTGGGTTTTAGCGTAAGTAGGTAGAGTTGCTGATAGAAGAGCAGCCCCAATGGCACTGGTCAGTAGTGTTTTTATATTCATAATGAATGCCTGAAATAGTCAAATAAAAAACGTATGTAAAGATAAAACAGAACCCTTATCATGATAGATAAACCCAATAAGGTTCCGGTTATAACTGCTATACGATGTGAATTAGAATTTCGATGTTTGACTAAATTCCAACGGGCTTAGTTCAATACTGATCTATGATTTCTACAAACTAATAAACTGATAAATGGCCAGTAATGAATGCTTAATAAACACTAATTTTATACTTTCAAGAAACCTTTTGACTGTAGGAAACTTAACAGGTGCTCCCGTTTTTTCTGTTGCACTGCAACCGCGGTTTGCGCTGACCAATTACTGACGCGTTGATTGCTGCCTCGACTAGCGTAGTAGGCTTGCATTTGCTCATCGTAAAGCGCCACATCATTGTCACAGCGTGACGCATCGTAGGTCTCTTTATGCAGGATAACATCAACAGGTAAGCGAGGTTTTAAATCAGGTTCTGCATCTGGCCAGCCTAAACATAAACCAAAAATAGGGTAAACCTGATCAGGTAGATTGAGCAGTTCAGACACTTGGGCGGGGTCATTTCGAATCCCACCAATAAATACAGCACCCAAACCCACTGACTCCGCACCTAGCATGAGGTTTTGAGCCATCAGTGCGGCATCGACTGACGCTGCCAAAAAATGCTCGGCATTGCCTTCTAGCGGCCCCATTCCTTCTTGGACACAACAGTGCTCAATTCGGCTTAGATCTGCACAGATCACCAAAAACTCTGTAGCTTTTTCAACCCAAGTCTGCCCACCAGCCAAGGTGGCTATTTTGCTGCGGCTCTCGGTATTGGCCACTTGAACCAATGAATACGCCTGAATAAAGCTTGATGAAGCGGCACCTTGAGCTGCTTGGATCAGCGTTAGTAACAGCGTCTCAGGGATAGCTTTATCAGTAAATTTGCGAATAGAGCGGTGATTTAGTTGTGCGTCAAGAATGGCATTCATAATAAAATTAGGTCGCTATGGAGTCTTAGAAATTAAGTGAAATATCACGATGAGATGACTGGCACAACGCAACTTGCTTGGCAAGTGAATCACTCAATCGCGGCTGTGAACGCAACCCAATCGTATTAGCAATCGCAGTATTGTACGTTGTCAAGGCAGGAGATAATTCCTGCTGCGCTCTAGCACGCCATGCCATCTCAGACTGATACTGCTTAATTGCTTTTACATGATAGGTCATTGCTTTTGCTCTACCCGTTTCAGAATCATCTTTCTTAAGCGTACGCCTTGCTTTAGACAATGCTGATTTGATTTTGCTACTGCCAGCGATATCACTTAAGCGACTTTCAACGGCCTTGATCGTACTCATGGCTTTGTCTTTCTCAGCCAGTGTGATGGTGTCAGCTAGCTTATCGATTTCAGGGCGGAAGTCTTTTAACGCATCAGTTGCATCAACAATGCCACGCAAATCGCTGAGTGTTTGATATGAGCCATCGGTGATATTGTAATAATTACGCTGCGCTTTGGTCATTGCCGTGTTTAACGTCACAAATTTTTCACGTGCTGTGGCCCAATTCTCAGGAATGGTCTTGGCAAGTGCATCCTGTTCAGCCTTCGCACTGTCGATGGTTGCCTGCAAAGTAGCGGTTAATGCGGACTCATCGTTAGCACTATAAGACAGGCTTTTGATATCAGCCTCTAACGTGTCAATCTCTTTACCCAATGACTTAATTTGTCGTTCAATACCCCGCACTTTGCGATGAATCGGCTCATACTCACCAATATAATCATCCAAGGCCGCTTTGGCTGTTGCGGTTTGCGCCATTAAATCAAAGCTCTGCCCCGCTTCTGCGGTGCTTTCAGTAAAGTTGGTTTGCAGCCTATCCGGCAAATAGGAAACATCCAAACCTTGTGCTGTTTTAATCGCGCTGCGGATTGCTGTCTCATTGCCAGCGTATTCAGTAATAACATAGTCCGTTAAGCAGGCCTGTAGCTTAGGATTAATCGGTGGCGGTGCTGTATCAGATAAAAGATGAGTGCGGTTGGGCAGGTAGTTCACCAATACAGGATACATGCCCGCAATGGCCAAACCAATTAATTGCAAAACGATAAATATTGAGGCACCTTTGTAAATATCGAGTGTACGTATCGCCTTGTCCGCAACGCCTCGCAAGTAGAATAATGCAAAGCCAAATGGCGGTGTTAA
>JBMZDT010000338.1:0-3189 GCA_049614505.1 Leucothrix sp. | reverse complement strand
GCGTGAACAATTCTACCAAGGGCAAATTAAAGAACTAACTCATACGGTTAAGCTTTTAGACTCTCCGAAGTATCCTCGTCTTTGGTGGCAGTTCTGGAAGTAATTAGGCAGCCACGATCAGTGCCAGCTTATGCGCATAATCCGGATTATGTTACTTAATGATTAAGCCAACTCCCCAAATAAACTCTCAATCAGAGGGCATTCCGGCACATCATCACCACTACAGCCTTTTACTGTGCGACTTAAAGCGCGCTCTATTTGATTCAGGTCACTAATTTTTTTACGTACTAAGCGCAAGTGCGTTTGGGCAAGTTTTTCTACTTCACCACAAGAAACGGATTGATGGTCAATAAGTGCTAGCAGGCTCTTTATATCCTCAACACTAAAGCCTAGCTCTCTGCTCTTCATCACAAAGTGAAGGCGGCGTGCATGACTCTCATCATAGTGACGATAACCAGACGGTGAGCGGGGAGGGTCTGGCATAATACCTGCTTTCTCATAGTACAAGATGGTCTCATGATTACACCCTGTTCGCCTTGCTAATTGACTGCGCGTTATGTGCATAAATTTTATATCTGAGAATTAAAAAAAGTTAACTTTACCCTGTAGTATATACAGGGTTTAGCCTAAGTCAGTAGTCATTCATCCACAAGAAATAACCGTGCTTTTTATGAATCAGACACTCGAACAAAATGATCCAGGTGCAGGAACTGGGGACACAAAGCCCAAACAAGAACGCTTGTTTGCTGTCGGCGGCATTCTTGCTGCCTTGGTCGCTTCGTCGTGTTGTGTTGCGCCTTTGGTTTTTGTCATGCTCGGTATCAGTGGGGCATGGATTGGCAATCTGACGGCTTTAGAACCCTACAAGACTTACTTTTTAGGTGTCACTGCTGTGCTATTAGCGGCAGGATTCTGGCATGTTTACTTCAAGCCGAAAAAAGCCTGTGTTGACGGTTCTTATTGCGCCCGTCCTACCTCTAGCACCCTGACCAAATCCATCCTATGGATTGGCACTGGCTTAGCGTTGCTATCAGCCACGGTTGATTTTTGGGCACCACTTTTTTATTAGGGAAATAATCCATGAATAATATTAACAGTACCATCATTACCATCGCACTGGTTGTTGGCATTGGCTATGCTGCTGTCGCTATCGCAGATATGAAGGACGGTATGCCCTGCGCTTACTCACAGCAATCTCAAATGATGACACCAGCTAATGTAGCCACCGCAAAAATAGCAACGGCAGACCAGCAAAAGGTCAACTTCAACATTGATAATATGACTTGTGCGGCTTGCCCCATCACTGTCAGTAAGGCGATGAAAACAGTTGACGGTGTTGAAGATGTTGCTATTGATTTTAAGTCCAAAACAGCGACTGTTATTTTTGATCCTGTCAAAACCAACCCGGAACTCATTGGCGAAGCTTCAACTAAGGCCGGATACCCCGCTACATTGGTAACAGAATCTTAAAGGTGCCTGATCGTTCTTTACTGAAAACCGGCATTATTGGAACAATAATCGTCGCTCTGTGCTGCTTTACACCTGTGTTGATTGGGCTACTGGGCGTGGTCGGTTTATCAGCTTTAACAGGGTATCTCGATTTTGTATTACTTCCGGCTCTGGTCTTTTTTATTGCTCTGAGTGGGTATGCGGTATGGCGAAAACGATGTTCAAAATAGTTAATAACCACATAGGGTAAACACTAAATGTCCGACTGTTGTGCAACAGAAAACACATCCCCCGATATTCTTGTTATTGGGGCGGGTTCAGCGGGTTTTTCTGCCGCGATCACTGCTGCTGAAGCAGGCGCACAAGTGGTGGTGGTTGGAGAAGGAACGATTGGCGGCACCTGTGTCAATGTGGGCTGTGTGCCCTCCAAAAACTTGATTCGAGCAACTGAAAGCTTGCATAAAGCGACCATAGCTAATCGATTTTCAGGGATTGAAGCCAGCTCCACACTGGTCAATTGGCAAGCTTTAGTGGAGCAAAAACAAGCGCTCGTGGATGACTTGCGCAAAGCGAAATACGAGGATTTGTTGCCTGAATACCCAGCGATTTCCTATGTTGCCGGACAAGCTCAATTCACTGGCGATAATATTGAAATTGCGGTGGGCGATACGCGCTATAAACCTAAAAAAGTGATTATTGCCACCGGTTCATCCTCAGCGTTACCGCCCATCAATGGCATGCAAGACGTTCCAGTGCTTGATAGCACTACAGCTCTGGAACTCGATACCTTACCGGAATCATTACTGATTATTGGCGGCGGGGTTATCGGTTGTGAATTGGGGAGTATGTTTTCCCGGGCAGGCGTAGCCGTGACGCTTTGTTGCCGTAGCCACCTGTTACCTGATACTGAGCCTGAAATTAGTGCTGCACTGGCGGATATTCTGCGCGGAGAGGGTGTAACCGTTTATGAGGGCGTGGGTTATCAACAAATCGAAAGCCGTGACAACCGTATTGTTTTGACTTGCGACAGGGAGCAGGGGCAAACACAGATCAACGCTGAAAAGTTGTTAGTTGCTTCAGGACGCAAGCCGAATACTGAAGCCCTAAAACTTAATCTTGTTGGCATAGAACAAGCAGGCAGAGGTGGAATTATTGCTGATACATTCATGCAAACCACAAACCCCAATGTATACGCAGTCGGTGATGTGACAGGACAGGATATGTTTGTTTACATGGCGGCCTATGGCGGGAAACTAGCGGCTCGAAATGCACTAGGTGGCAATACCAATGCCTACGATAATTCGACCATGCCCGCCGTTGTTTTTACTGATCCTCAGGTTGCCACCGCTGGCTTGAGTGAAGCCACAGCCAGAGAACAGGGGTTTGACGTAAAAACCAGTGTCATCACACTGGACAACGTGCCACGATTTATTGCGGCGCGTGAGACCGCCGGTTTAATCAAGCTGGTCGCTGATACTAAAACCGATAAGTTACTAGGAGCGGCGATACTCGCGCCAGAAGCGGGCGACCTCATTCAAACGGTTGTTATGTCACTTAAAGGCGGACTTACTACTCGTGATTTGGGCGATACCATTTTCCCTTACCTGACTGGTGTGGAAGGTCTCAAGTTGGCAGCACAGAGTTTCGGTAAGGATGTGAAAAAATTATCGTGTTGTGCAGGATAATCAAAACAAAGGGACGATTCCGTTGCACGTTTGTGTTCACACTTCGCGGTTTGTT
>JBMZDT010000337.1:0-3200 GCA_049614505.1 Leucothrix sp. | reverse complement strand
CCAACGCGGGCTGAATTTTTGAACCCATAAGTGGTGGTCATGAGTGAATTTATCGATACTAGATCGCGAGTCTTCAGTACCCAGCCCGTTTAAACCTAAAACGGTTCTCGTCGTTGGTGCGACAGGCGGTATTGGGCAGGCATTTTGTCAGCAAGTCTTAAGTCAATTCCCTGATGCCAAATTGATACGCATGGCAAGGTCAACAGATAAACTGCCAACCTTGGATGTGCCTACTCAAGACATTGCGATTGATTTGACCCGTGAGGTTGACATAGAGACAGCCATTGCTGAGTTGCCTGAAAAAATTGATATTGACTGGGTGTTTATTGCGACGGGCTGGCTGCATGATGATACATACCAGCCGGAAAAAAGTTACCGAAGCCTGTCAGCAGAGCACCTAGCACTGTCTTATCAAATTAATGCCTTTGGGCCTGCTTTAGTCATAAAGCATTTGCTGGCTCGCTTAAACCCTAAGCACCCTGTTGTTTTTGGTGTGCTTACGGCACGGGTTGGTAGTATCAGCGATAATCGAATGGGCGGTTGGTATTCCTACCGTTCCAGCAAGGCGGCATTAAACATGCTAATTAAGAACTTTGCGATTGAGTGCTCAAGATCTAGGCGGCCGTTAGCGATTATTGGCTTGCAACCTGGTACGACGGATACTGCGTTATCGGCACCTTTTCAACGGGGTGTTTCCCCGGAAAACCTACAGTCGCCTAAGTACACGGCTGGCCAGCTGGTCACGGTTATGGGAGCGGTTATGCCTGAAGATTCAGGCTCGTTGTTTGATTTTCTGGGACTGCCGTTCGATCCTTAATGTCAGTACTTTTATCGATGAGGTAGCGTCATGGCACATAAGAAACTTAATTTGCCAGAGAAAATCTGCGAGGTTTGTGAAAAGCCGTTCAGTTGGCGCAAGAAATGGGAAAAGTGCTGGGGTGATGTGAAATACTGCTCGGAACGCTGCCGTCGTAATAAATCAGTGGGTGCGGGAAATGCCTGAAGGTCCAGAAATACGGTTAGCGGCGGATAAAATAGCAGCAGTGCTCGAAGACAACATCGTTGAAGAGGCTAGTTTTGGTCAGCCTAAAATGCAGCGCTATGCGGAAGATTTTTGTGGTCAGATTGTAACTCACATCGAAACGCGCGGTAAGGCCATGCTGACGCACTTTGACAATGGCTACACCATCTACTCTCACAATCAGCTTTATGGCGTTTGGAAGGTGGCTAAGCGTGGCAAGTTTCCCAAAACTAATCGCACATTACGCTTAGCGCTTCATACCAATACTCACAGTGCATTGCTTTATAGCGCATCCGATATCAGTGTTTGGCTTACTGAAGATATCGAACAGCATCCATTTTTGGCACGCATCGGGCCTGATATATTGTCAGAAACGTTGCAGTGGCGAACGGTGCTGAAGATTCTAGAGTCCAAAGCGTTTTCTGGCAGAGGGCTAAGTGCCGTGTATTTGGATCAGGCGTTTATCGCAGGCATTGGCAACTACCTACGCAGTGAAATCTTATTTGATGCAGGCATTCATCATGATCGAAAAGCGAAAGATTTAAGTAAAGCAGAATTAGGTAAGCTGGCGCGCAGCACGTTATTAATGGGGCGCCGAAGTTATGAAACGAAAGGTTATACAGTTACGCCAAGTTTGGCTAAAAAGCTTAAGAAAACGAAGAAGCCTTACGAAAATATCCGCTTTATGATTTTCAATCGGGACGGTTTGCCCTGTCGGAATTGCGACACAACAATTATTCGTGAAGAAAGGAACAGTCGGCGAATTTACTGGTGCCCAAGTTGCCAAAAAGCACCTAAGGTTTAGGTGCTTTTTGTGTGTCTAGTGTAAAGCTAAGGTTGCTAATAAAAGAAAATTAACTCTTTATTTCAATCCCTTCTAAACACTTGTCTATTGCAGCACGTGCCTTGGCTAATTCAGGCAAGGTAATCACTATCGTGTCACCCATATTTCGTAGCGTAAGCTCTAATGTCGCTTTGGATTCCACAAGCTTGGTGAAGTTTTTTAGGTCGTCATCTTCTGTGAAAGGAAGCGCGAATTTGCCTTTGCTGAACTCAACGCCGCGTGAAAAAAGGTGCTGTTTATCAAAGCTGATGCTGAGTAAATCGCCCTTTGTTTTTAGCGCTTCGTGGTCTACATAGCCAGCAACTTGCCAGCGGTCACCGTACTTGGTTTTGTAAGTTGCGAAAGACACTTTTTTGTCTTTACTCGACTGGCCGTTATAGGTTGCAAAGCACACTTTGGATGCTTCAACTTTGACGATCTGATAATCGCCAACTTCTTCTACCAGCTCAACCGCTTGTGAAACCGCTGGTGCGAACAAAAATAATGAAAGTGAGGTGAGTAGACTGTTCTTAACTAAGCCTAGTTTGCGCATTGTCATAAATATTAAGCCCATGATTTGTTAAACGCTTTGACACTGTCTAACGAATTAATTCAATTGAAACGTCGAATACTTGATGTTTATTACATTCTCTCAGGGGCTGCAATGCCCAAAAGATCTAAGCCCGTTTTTAGCGTGTTAGCGGTGAGCTGTGCGAGCTGTAAACGGCTGGCACGAATCGCGACATCCTCTGTTTTAAGCACAGGGCACGCCTCATAAAAGGTCATGAAGTTGCCTGCTAATTCAAACAAATAATTACACAAAGTATTTGGAGTGCCATCTTTTTCTACCAGCTCAAGCGCTTCACTAAAGCGTAATAAAGTTAGTGCTAGTTGGTGCTCAGCAGGCTCTGTTACAGAAATTTCTGCTGTCGTATCAACTTCGCCTGCTTTAGCAAATAAACTTTGAACACGTGCGTGCGCATATTGAAGGTACGGTGATGTATTGCCTTCAAAGCTGAGCATTGTGTCCCAATTAAAGATGTAGTCAGAGGTTCTGTTTTTACTCAAGTCAGCGTACTTAACCGCACCAATTCCTACGAGTGATGAGATCTCGCGGCGTGTGGTTTCATCTAGCTCAGGGTTCTTTTCCGTTACCAAATTAAAGGCTCTTTGCTCGGCTTCGTCTAACAAATCAGTCAGTTTCACCGTGCCGCCAGTTCGCGTCGCAAAGGGTTTGCCATCTTTGCCCATCATCGTGCCAAATGCCATGTGCTCAAATGACATAGTCTCGGGCGCAAAGCCCGCTTTTTTAGCAATCGCAAACACTTGTGCTAGGTGAGTGCTCTGGCGTGCATC
>JBMZDT010000336.1:0-3200 GCA_049614505.1 Leucothrix sp. | reverse complement strand
TAATGATTCGAGTTGTAGTGGGTCATTCTGCTTGACCTCACCAAATACGAGATCTGTACCCGTTGTTTGGCTGGGAAACGGCTCTCTTACTGCAAACTGTAGCCGTCGCTCATCCCAAGCAAAGCCTGTCTGCAATGTATGCTGCTTTACCCCAGCGATACCGATGGCACTGGCAAGAATTGACTGCAACCAGCCCGTTGAGCCAAACCCTGTAGAGACAATAATACCGGATGAAGACTGTGCTTCTTGCTGTCCTGACCAAGACAATACATAGCGTGCAGAGCTGTGATTTTTTGGGCCAATGAATAGGTCATTCACTCCTAGCATACGTTGACCATCATTGGTTTTTGCTTCAGCAAAGGTAATGGCTTTTTCATCCATTTTGCCAGTGAGCGTGTGTTTAATGACAAAGGCTAAATCCTTCATTGTAAAAGGCAGCAAACGACCATCCCAACGTGATGGGTCTGGATTGATTGCAATAACTGGCTGGCCATCCAAATATTTCAATGTATTCGCTACCAAACCATCTTGACCAATCACGACAATAATATCCTCTGGGCCGAATTGGTAGTTAGAAAGAAAGTTACGTTCCAGGTGTTGAAAGCGTCCTAATGGCTTCAGTGTTTGCTCAGCATCTAACAAACACTGTTGATAGTGGGCATTTTCCTCAAAGTAATCTTGACCATCTACGTCATTATGCTCTAGATAAAATTTGGCCTGCGGCCAGGTATTGAATCGCTCCACTAGCTCTTGAAGCCGCGTCTTACGACTGACCACAATAAAACGCGGGGTGCTGCGCTTTAAAATTTTAGCGTTCATGAGCGAATGGCCTTTTTAACGGCTTGGCCAAACATGTCAGGGCTAATGTTTAGCTCCCCAATTTTATCTGCGTTTTTAGCCAATGAATCAAAGGCAACCGCAATAAGTTGTTCAGGCTTCATGCCTGCCAAGGCGAGTGCTTTTAAGTTCTCTACGGGCAATTCACGAAATGCTTTCATCTGCTCAGTAATGGCGTAGGCCTCAGCGTCTGCTTCTTGCCGACGGTTGTCCACCGAGAGTGCGACCAGCGCCTGACGCTGTTTTTCTGCTTCAATTTTATTACTTAAGCGCTCACGCTGTGTTTCAGCATTCGCTCGAAGTGAAATACGCTCGTTTTCAATGCGCGACTCTTCAATTTCCTGCTCTTTTTGTTGGATAGTGAGTTCCGTGACCAGCTCCGCTTCCTTGATTGTCAGTTCCTGCTCAACGGCTGATTTACGACGGGCATAGGTTGCATCATCCGATTCCTTAAGAATCAGCTCGCGTACTTCTGCCTCCAGCGCACGTGAGGTTTCTTTGCTTGGTGAAATCGCAATAATCGATGACTCAATGACACTCACACCCAGTTCAACTAGGGCTGGCTGGTCATGTAACTCTGTTTTAATGCGCTTTACTAAAGACTGACCAAGCTTTAGTGCCTCTCGCAGTGAGGCCACCTGTACAGCATTTTGAACAATGGTTTGTACAGAGCGTAATACCCGGTCACCCAAGGTAAGCGGGTCTTCTGAAATGTAACTGGTGCCATCAATTTTGACATTGTAATTCAGCATTTCAGCGGTTTTTTCAGGACTGACTATTCGGTAGCTAATCTGTCCTTGCACCTGAATCGATTGAAAATCAGCTGATAACAAATTAAAAATAAACGGCGCCTGCTGCACGTTGACAGGAATGGTCGCGATGGAAGTCGTTGCGGCATTGTAGAAAAAGCTGAGGCCTTTACCTTTCTTTTTTACTTTGCCGTTGACGCTTTTGATAACGTAGGTTGACGAGTCTGCTTTGAAATAGGGGATGCTTAACATGTTAATTCTCCTTATAGTGTCTAATTGTCACTTTAAGGTGTTTTCAGTTGGATCTAGGGGTAAATCAAGCTTAAAGTGTCAAACAGACACAAATAAATTGAATTTACCTGAATGGGGCGCTAGGATGTGTAAAAGCAATACGGAAAAGCACCTATGACTGAAGAAGAATTTTTAAAGCATTATGACAAAAGCGAGTTTAATACGCCGCTGACGAGCGTCGACTCTACCCTGTTTACCTACCATGAAAGCCAGCTCAAAGTACTGCTGGTTGAACGCTCTAATCACCCAGATAAGGGTAAGTGGGGGCTCCCCGGTGGTTTTGTTGATTTAAGCAATGACAAAACAATTGAAGATACTGCACGTCGTAAATTACAAGAAAAAACGGGGGTTATTCCGCCGTATATCGAACAGCTGCAAACGGTGGGTAATGCAACACGTGATAAACGTGATTGGGCTGTTACTGTGTGTTACACCGCTTTAATTGCCTATCAAGACTGTGAGGCGTCTATTGCGTCGGTTAATGATGCGGCTTGGGTCAATGTGACTGAGCTGGATGATAGGGTACTGGCGTTTGATCATCGAGAGATTATCGACACAGCACTGAAGCGGCTTCGGGAAAAAGCGCTGTATTCCATTGTGCCAGCGTATGCGCTGGCAGAGAAATTCACCCTCCCTGATTTGCAACATTTGCATGAAGTGTTAATCGGTAAACCTATCCAGAAGAAATCGTTTCGAAGAAGGATTGAGCAAGCTGATCTATTAATTGATACGGGTGAAAAGCGTCAAGAATCAGGTCGCCCAGCAGCCTTATATCGAATGAAAAAACAGTCGGGAAAATACACATTTGTCCGAAATTTAGAAGGATAATAAGCTACTAAATATCATTTTATTAGCAAATACTAATATTTATTTATTAAATTTTTATTGAAAAAACCTGCAATTCATAAAAACCTGTACTAGACTAGTTTATGAGAAATCCTCCTCAATCAGCACACAAACCCCGTGCTGAATTTTAAAGCCCTCGGTTTGTTCGAGGGCTTTTTTTTGCCTATTACAATCTCAACGAGGCACTCTGCCTAGCAAATAGAACTCATCATTGGGACGAATATCGGCCACATTGACCATGCGATTAGACAGCCCAAAGAATGCTGTAATGGCACCAATATCCCAGATATCATCATCACTAAAACCTTGTTCGTGCAATAAGGCATAGTCACTGTCATTGACTGATTCCGCTTCTTTACACACCTTGGCAGCAAAATCTAACATCGCCATTTGGCGCGGTGTGATATCACTTTTCCGATAGTTAATCGCAACTTGGTCGGCAATCAGTGGGTCTTTCGCACGAATGCGCAGTATCGC
>JBMZDT010000335.1:0-3217 GCA_049614505.1 Leucothrix sp. | reverse complement strand
TGGTTATTTGGTTGTCTGAACCGGGTTCACAGCGCATCATCCAAGCAACAGGTGGTTACTTATAAATCAACAATTCTAGGTTAATGCAGTATGATGGGGTGCTTTAACAGCACCCATCGCTCATACAAGGATCGCTTTATGGACACTGCGCCAAACTTCGATGAAAAAATAAACCGTATTGGCACGCACTCACTCAAGTGGGACATGCTGGAGTCTTTTTATGGTATGAAGCCTGAGGAAAGCCTGTCGATGTGGGTGGCCGATATGGACTTTAAACCACCGCAATCGGTTAATGATGCACTTCAAGCAGCCATTGATCATGGTATTCATGGGTATTTTGGCGATGACAGTGCGCACCACCAAGCGATTATTCAATGGATGCAAAAACGTCATCAATGGACTGTGGAAGCAGATTGGATTAGCACTGTCCACGGATTAGTCCAAGGTACAGCGATTTGTGTACAAGCTTTCACACAACCAGATGAAGGGGTTATCTTATTTACACCGGTGTATCATGCGTTTGCCAAAATCATTAAAGCCAATAACCGCCAGGTGGTTGAGTCACCGCTAAAGCTAGAAAATGGCCAATACACCATGGATCTTGGTACATTGGCGGGTGAGCTTAAAGGGCATGAGAAAATGATGATCTTATGTTCACCACACAACCCTGGTGGGCGAGTCTGGAGTATTGATGAGCTAAAACAAGTTGCTGCATTTTGCCAAACGCATAATCTAATATTAGTCTCTGATGAGATACATCATGACCTAGTCTACCCGCCTGCTAAACACACTGTCATGGCAAATGCCGCTCCTGAAATCATTCCTCAGCTTGCCATGCTTACGGCAACAACAAAGACATTCAATATCGCTGGGGGATTAAGTGGAAATGTCATCATTCAAGATAAGGCTTTGCGCCAACGTTTTTTACAAGCCTATCTCGCGTCAGGCACTTCAGCAAATCGCTATGGCGTGCTGATGGCGACGGCCGCTTATCAAGAAGGGGCGGAGTGGCTTGATCAGCTGGTTAGCTATCTCGATAACAATCGCCGTTTGTTTGATGAAGGCGTTCGTGACCTAGCAGGGTTAACATCAATGCCAATGCAAGCGACGTATTTGGCTTGGGTGAATTTTGAAAAAACAGGCCTATCAACCGCACAAGTGATTGAACGCGTACAAAAGCAAGCGGGTATTGCGACTAATCATGGTGCTATGTTTGGCTCAGGCGGTGAGGGTTATTTACGATTTAACCTAGCTTGCCAGCGTGACGTTGTTGAGCAAGCTATTGAACGTTTGTGTCGAGTGTTTGCTGACGCTTAGCACTAAATGGGGTAGGGCTACCTTATTTTTTGCGGCTGTTTCGCTTTTTGATAACCGTCTGCGAGGGTTTATTCTTTCTCGCAGGCTTTTTAAATGCTTCTATTTTTTTCACTAGCTCATCGCGTGAGGTGACTTCGTAGCCGGGTCGCTTGATACGTTTAATCTTTTGCCCAATGAGGCGTTGGATGCTTTCAAGGCTGCGTTCTTCTTCGCGACTAACAAAAGAGATAGCCTGTCCAAGGTTACCTGCTCGTCCCGTTCTGCCAATGCGATGCACATAATCCTCAGCCAAATAGGGCAGGTTAAAGTTCACAACATAGTCTAAGCCTTGAATATCAATACCGCGTGCAGCTACTTCTGTCGCGATTAGGATTTGCACTTTGCCACTTTTAAAATCAGCAATCGCGCGGCGGCGAGCACCTTGGCTTTTATCACCATGACAAATGGCAACAGGGTGTTTTTTAAGCTTAAGCCTTAGCTTATCGGCTTGATCTTTAGTGCTGGTAAAAACCAGTACCTGAAACCAGTTATATTCTGCTAATAAATCCATAAAGAGATCGATTTTCCGATGCTCCTCGACTGAGTAAAGCACATGCTGTACGGTATCCGCAGTCACATGGCCCTTGCTCACACGAACCTCTTGAAAGCCCTTCATAATTTTGTGCGACAGTTCGCTGACGCCTGCTGAGGAGGTTGCAGAGAACAGTAGCGTTTGACGCTTTTTAGCCGTTAGTTTCAACAAGGCTTGTACATCAGCGACAAATCCCATATCGAGCATACGATCTGCCTCATCCAGGACGACCACTGCAACGTCCGCTAAATCAACATTGCACTGTTCAATATGCTCTAATAAGCGGCCTGGCGTTGCAATTAAGAGATCAACACCTGCTTTTAACTTATTTTCTTGGCCTACAAGCTTTACACCGCCATAAACAGCTGTAATGTTGAGCGGCAAAAACTGTGCATATCGAGCAATAGTATCCGCTAGTTGCTCCGCCAGTTCACGAGTTGGGGTGAGTACCAGCGCACGGGGAGTCACGCCTGTTGAGGCACTTGGGTTATTGATCAGTTGCTGTAGCACAGGAATGGCAAAGGCGGCCGTTTTGCCCGTACCCGTCTGGGCAATAGCCAGTAGATCTTTACCTCGACGCGCAGGAATAATGGCTTGCGCCTGAATTGGCGTCATTTCTTTATAACCACAGGCATCAATGCCTTTTTGTAGATCAGGTGCGAGGTCTAGTGATGAAAAGATCATGATAACTTCCAGGGTTGCGCTGTCATTTAAGGTGGCGAAGTATATAGGAATTGTCAGTAATGCGTCGGTTAATTCAATGCAATGGTTGCCAATTAAGCACCGTTTTGTTTTTATGTAAAATCTTTCATCAGTGATCAGTGTTTACAGCCTCTACGCTAATCGGTAGGCTTAGGTTCATCATTGCAGTTTGCCAATACCCCTCATGAGCCAACCACAACTTAACACTGAACGATTGTTGCTTCGTCCTCTCCATTTAGATGATGCTCAACGTATCCAATCATTAGCTGGCGATAAGCGCGTCGCTGAAATGACAGCCAATATTCCTCACCCTTACCCTGATGGTGCTGCAATACAATGGATTACTCCACTTGCTTTGAAGTGGCAACAGCAAGACCGAGCAACCTTTGGCGTTAGTCTTCAGGTATCTAATGAGCTGATTGGCGTCATTAGTTTATCCTTCAAAGACGCCAAGACTGCCGAGTTAAGCTATTGGATCGGTGTTGATTACTGGGCCCAAGGTTACGCAACCGAGGCTGGCCAACATATTATTTCATTTGCTTTTAAAAACTTAGGTGTTGAAAAGGTGCAAGCTAGGGTACTTAGCAGAAACCCTGCCTCTGGAAATGTGTTGCTGAAATGTGGTTT
>JBMZDT010000334.1:0-3238 GCA_049614505.1 Leucothrix sp. | reverse complement strand
CTTGAAGAAGCAACGGGCGATATTCTGCGTTGGGCGTTTGGCGACTTGGGTACACAGGATAAAGCCAAGCACTTAGCTACTTTGTTTATTGATGACTTAGCGCAAGTTATTAGCCAAGGTGTTGATGTTAACTTTGAAATTTCGCGTTACGGCGAGAGTTTAGCTGCTTCAAATCCTTCATTTGATGGTTTGTATGAGACCTTACAGGGTGATGTAGGTTTAGTCGAATCTAGCTTAAGTGCGTTGCTACACAAACACCTCGATGCTGAAAAGCCTGATGTACTAGGCATTACCGTTCCTTTTCCAGGCAATATGCTAGGGGCGTTACAGATGGCTAAAGCTTGCCGAGCGCATTCGCCAAAGACCAAGGTTGTGCTGGGTGGAGGATATGTGAATACCGAACTGCGCAGCCTTAAAGATCCACGTATTTTTGAGTTTGTTGATTTTATTATGTTGGATGATGGCGAGCGACCTTTGCTAACGCTGTTTGCGCATCTTCAAGGGCAGTTAGGTAAAGAAAGCCTGCACAGAACGTACTATCTGCAAGACCGCTCAGTTTGTTTCCAACAACAGGTTCCAGCCAATGACGTGGCGCATAAAGACATTGGGACGCCTGTCTATGACGGTTTGCCGTTGGACTCCTATTTATCTTTATGTGAAATGCTCAACCCTATGCACCGTATTTGGAGTGATGGGCGCTGGAATAAGCTGACAATGGCGCATGGTTGTTATTGGACGCAGTGCAGTTTTTGCGATATCAACCTGGATTACATTGGTCGCTATGACGAGGCGGGTGCAGATATCATTGTTGAGCGTATTGAAACGCTAATGGCTGAAACAGGGCAAACTGGTTTTCACTTTGTCGATGAGGCGGCACCGCCTAAAGTCATGTTTGCCATGGCACGCAAGCTCATTGAAAAAGGCATCACGATTACATGGTGGGGCAATATTCGCTTTGAAAAAACCTTCACTCCAGCGCGTTGCCAGCTACTAGCGGATTCTGGTTGTGTGGCGGTGAGTGGTGGGTTAGAAGTGGCGTCTGATCGCTTACTACGATTGATGAAAAAAGGGGTCACTGTTGAGCAGGTTGCACGAGTGACTAAAGCATTTTCGGATGCAGGTATTTTAGTCCATGCCTACCTTATGTATGGCTTTCCAACACAAACTGAGACAGAAACGGTCGAGTCATTGGAATATGTACGGCAATTGATGCTGCATCGCTGTGTGCATTCCGCTTACTGGCATCGTTTTGCCGCAACGATTCATAGCCCTGTTGGGCAGCATCCTGAGCAATACGGGGTGACGTTACATGAGCCTCACGATGTGACCTTTGCTAATAACGATATTGAGTTTACCGATGCGGTGGGTGCGGATCATGCAATGTTGGGGCAAGGGTTAAAGAAGGCACTTTACAACTATATGCACGGCTTGGGCTTTGAGCAGCCCGTTTCATTTTGGTTTGAAAAAGAATATTCAGCGCCAGATATTGATGATGATTTCATTGAAAATGCGCTATCCATGCCGCAGGTAACCAGACAAGTGTTCCCACTTAAACTGACTTCATAAGTAATTGCTAATGAACTCTTTGCACGGCGAATGGTCAAGATATAAGTCAATTATGGAAAATCTTAAGTACATCTGCACAGGTTTAAATATATTTAGTCTGTGGGCCGTATTTTATTTTTAAAAAAAATCCGGTAAGTGCTTAAGGCCCGTATGACTGTGTTATATTGACGTGGGCATCAAAAAGTGATCAGACGAAGGCGGGCTTTTGTCATGATCATCGGAGGAGTGCCATCCAATATATATTGCCATCAGCGTTTACATCGCAAACGCATCGGTGGGTTTATCAATTTTGATTTAAACATATAGGAAGGAGTTAGAATGAAATTATCGAATCTCATAACTAAAACTGCATTAGGGGTTTCACTGTTATTCAGTGGTAATGCTGCTATGGCTGCTTGCGGTAACATTCAGATTGCTGAGTGGAACTGGGCTTCAGGCGAGCTTATGGCTAATGTAGATAAATTGATTCTTGAAAAGGGTTTCGGTTGTAAAGTTACAATGGTTCCAGGCGCGACGACGACTACGTTCGCATCTATGAATGAAAAAGGTCAGCCTGACCTTGCTGGTGAGCTTTGGATCAACGCGGTTCGTGAGCCACTAAACAAAGCATTTGCTGCAAAGTCTTTGCATTCAGTAAATGCTGGCCCTATCACCGAGCTAGGTGAAGGCTGGTGGATTCCACCTGCGACTCAAAAGAAGCACCCTGAGTTGAAGACTGTTTTGGACGTACTAAAGCGCCCAGACCTATTCCCAGACAAAGAAGACCCATCAAAAGGTGCTTTCATCGGTTGTCCTGCAGGTTGGGGTTGTCAGCTATCTAACGCTAACTTATTCCGTGCTTTCGAGATGGAAAAGAAAGGCTGGAAATTAGTTGATCCTGGTTCTGCTGCGGGTCTTGATGGCTCTATGACTAAAGCAGTTGAGCGTGATCAAAACTGGTTCGGCTACTACTGGTCACCTACTTCAATGATTGGTAAGCACGACATGGTTAAACTACCATTCGGTGTTCCTTTCGCAGGCGCTGAGAACTGGGATGGTTGTATTGCTAAAGCAGAAGCTGAGTGTGCTAACCCTAAGCCATCTGCATGGACACAGTCAGAAGTGCACTCTGTTGTAACTGACAAGTTCAAGAAGAACGGTGGTCCAGAAGTGATGACTTACCTTCAAAAGCGTGTGTTCCCTGGAAGTGCGATGAACGCGATGTTGGTCTACATGGCTGACGAGCAGGCTGGTGGTGAAGATGCTGCGATGGCATTCCTATCAACTAATGACCAGATCTGGTCTGAGTGGGTAACACCTGAAGTGGCTGCAAAGATTAAAGCTGGTCTTTAATCGCTAGATCGCTAGATCAAATACCTTCGAGGGATGCTTGAAGGTAGCCAAAACTAGACCCGTCTGCTGCTTTGTCAGGCGGGTTTTTTCGTTTAAACAGAATGGGGAATAAAAAGTGGCTTGGTACGACTTTTTTACGACCGTTCCAGAGATGGAACGACAAGGTCTTCGTGACTTTAAAAAAGGGATTGATGGGAGTTTTAGAGACTTTTCTCGGGAGTTTGGTGAGTCTTTAGAAAACTTCTTTGATCCCGTTCTTTTCTTCTTGGTATGGCTTGAAAAGTTGCTCTTAGCAACACCTTGGCCAATCATTATATTAATTGTTGCAGGTTTAGCGTGG
>JBMZDT010000333.1:0-3238 GCA_049614505.1 Leucothrix sp. | reverse complement strand
TTATACGTCAGTCGACAGAGGTTGAAATTGCCGAGTTTTATATCAAGCCTGCTGCACGTCAACGGGGAATTGGACGATTAGCAGTTGAAGCGCTCATACAAAGGCACGTTGGTGTTTGGCTGGTATCCGTGTTTCCAGGAAATGCTAGGGCATTGGTCTTTTGGAAAACTGTCCTGAATGATTTGGATCTGAGCAACCTAACAGAGAGCGAGGCGGCTGGAAGTGCTGTGTTTCGTTTTGAGGGCTTGAATGACTCAGACGACTAAGCCGTAAAAAAAGACGGGTGTTTCCACCCGCCTAAACTCGGTATGTCAGAAAGCCCGTACAGGGATAAGGACGTTCTGTGAGTAACCATACCAAGAGTAGAGTTGCTTAACTAGTGATCAATGACTAATGGCCATAAATTTATCAGTAGCGGCGATGATATTGTGTTGGCAATAAGGCTAATGGTTACATTTTCCAATGGTGACTGCTAACAATTCAAGAATCAAACCAGTTTCCATCGGGATCATCTGGGTAAACGCCCAGATAGGCCCCGTGAGTTTGATATCCCATCAGCCGTCTCACATGCTCAGGATAGCTATCGGCCGTTTCACGCGGAATCGTTAGATAATGGTTTTCTTCTTGCCGCAGCCACCCCAAGCTGTAGGTATTAATCAAGCCCTTGCGTGGTGTATTTGAGGCATTAGCCCCACCGCCATGTACCGTAGATCCAAGATAAAATAATACGGAACCCTTTGGCATTACGGCTTGGACAACATCAGCGTCATCTATATTGTGTAAGTTCTCTGGCGCGTGATCACCTAGCGCAACTCGGGTGGCTCCATTCTCGATGGTGAAATCATCTAAAGCCCACATCGCGCTAATCTGAAACTCGACACCAGGAATTGGGATCGGATAAAAATCATCATCCCGATGTAACGATTGCGCTTTTTCACCTGGATGTATTTCAATCGCGGTACAGCTACCTATGCGGTAGTTTTGGCAGTGCCGCAGCAAGACTGCATCAGCCACTTCCATCACACGTTGATGGGCAATTAACTCAGCCGATGCCCTAGATATTCCTAAAATACCACCCAGACGCAGCGTTTTATAACCGTTGAAATCATTCTGGAATTTGTGTCCTTGTTTATCAAAGTGTGGGCGCAGCTCATTAGCCACCTTATCAATTGTCGCTTCATCGACTAATTGCTCAATGATAACGCCACCATGTTGCATCAATGCCGTAACGATATCTTTAGTATGTGATTGTCCATTGTAGGATTGAAGCATCGCAAACTCGAGTAAATGTAGAAAATGGACTTAATCATCCCACATTGGTCTGATTTTATCAGTAGTTTAAAAAGCCAGTGCTCATTAGTCAGCATGAGCAAAGCACCTAGATTATCAAAAGGGAATTGAGAAAAAAGATGGATGACCTATCCGTTCTGAAAACAATCATAGTCAGTAGTAGCGGCAATGTTAACCAGCTTATCGGTTATGAAGATTGCAAAAACTTAAGGGTAAATGTTATTGTGATCACATTATCGCTAAACGCAATAGTTACACTGCGCAAGGCAGGTGGGGGCTCGCAACACATCTACTCTGCGCAATTTGATAGGCTTTGCTGTAGTCACAGCAAGTAATCACACCCGAGGAGTGAAATAAATGAATAAGAAGTCCCTTATCGGCCTTGCGCTGATTCCATTCGCAGTAGGTCTAAGCACCCCAGCTTTCGCAGAAGGTACGTTAAACGTTACCAACTGGGCCGAGTATATCGGCGAAGACACCATCAAGAACTTTGAAAAAGAGTTCGACATCAAAGTTACCTACGACACGTACGATTCCGTTGAAGCAATCGATGCCAAGCTATTAGCCGGTAAGACGGGCTATGATGTTGTTAGTCACGCGAGTTCTTCAATTGCGCGTTTGATTAAAGCGGATATATTATTGCCACTAGATAAAGACAAGCTGCCTAACTTTAAGCACATTCGTGAAGACGTCATGACGCAGATCGATGCAGAGTGGGACCCAGGCAATAAGCACATCGCACCTTATATGTGGGGTACGCACGGTGTGACTTATAACAAAGAGTTGATTTTAGAAACCTACCCCGATGCACCGATTGGTTCAATGGATTTGGTGTTTGATCCTAAGCACATGAAAGAAATAGCTAAATGTGGCGTAGCGTTCCTTGATTCACCTAACGATATTATGCCAATGGCATTAGCCCATCTGGGTCTTGACGCGAACACCGTGGATAAAGGCGACTACAAGAAAGCTGAAGAAATGCTGATGAAGGTGCGTCCTTACATCAAGACGTTTGATAACTATGCTTACCAAAAAATGCCACAGAAAGAGTTTTGCCTTGCGGTAACGTTTGGCCCTGATGGTTTGTTAGCAATGTCAGGCGCTAAAGAAGCAAAAACGGGCGTGGTGCTTGATTTCTTCTTGCCAGAAGGTGAGAAAAAAGCACAATTCTGGACAGATGGCTGGGTTATTCCTAAAGACGCTAAGAACGTAGAAAATGCACATAAGTTTCTTAACTACATGATGCGTCCTGAAGTAGCGGCACAAGACTCCAATCTGACTTGGTATGCAAATGCTAATAAAGACGCATTTAAGTTAGTTGATAAAGACGTGACTAGCAGCCCCGCAGCTTACCCTTCTGATGAGCAGGTTGCAAAAATGTACACATTAACACTTCCACCAAAGAAAGTTGAGCGTGCTAAAACGCGTGCTTGGACTAACTTCAAGACAGGTAGTAACTAAGCGTTTACACGTTTAGAAAAGTCTAATACATAGACTGCACGACCATAGGAGTAGTAGCTGACATTCAGTGCTACTCCTGTGTTTTGGGATATTCGATTGGCAATAGTCCCAAATTTGATTGGCCATTCCCAAGAGTTCACTATGCCTCAAGATGACCCTTACGCTCACCGTCCTTGGCTGGACCCTGACAAAGAACCGTTTATAAAAATCCGCAGCATTACCAAGCGCTTTGGCGAATTTACGGCGGTTGATAATGTCGATTTGGATATTTATAAAGGCGAGTTGTTTTGCTTGTTAGGTGGCTCAGGGTGTGGAAAAAGCACCTTGTTGCGTATGTTAGCGGGCTTTGAAACGCCGACATCTGGCAGCGTGTTCATTGACGGTGAGGAAGTGAACAATATCCCTGCTTATGCTCGACCTGTGAATATGATGTTCCAGTCATACGCACTGTTTCCACACATGACGGTGGAAAAAAACATTGCCTATG
>JBMZDT010000332.1:0-3259 GCA_049614505.1 Leucothrix sp. | reverse complement strand
GCTTAATGCAGACCCAATGGTGCAGTTTGGTCATTGGTTTCAACAAGCCTTGGATTCTGACTACCCTGATGCTAACGCGATGGTACTGGCAACCGTATCAGCTGATGGCAAGCCCAGTTCACGCACCGTGCTACTGAAAGGACTAGACGACGGCTTCACTTTTTTTACGAACTACACCAGCGCAAAAGCGCAAGACATCGCGCAAAACGCTCAGGTCGCACTTTTGTTTCCTTGGCTACAGTTTGAACGACAGGTGCGGATCTGCGGGGAAATACACAAAATTTCACCTGAAGCGTCTGCTGACTATTTCCATTCTCGCCCACTGGGCAGCCAGCTAGGCGCATGGGCTTCTGATCAGAGCCAAACCATTGCATCGCGGGCGGCTTTAGTTAAGCAGTTTGAGGATACGACTGAACGCTTTAAAGATTCTTCACCCACAACACCCGCTCACTGGGGTGGCTACAAGGTGATACCTGAAAGCATTGAATTTTGGCAGGGGCGGGAAAGCCGACTGCATGACCGTTTTATGTATAGCTTAGTCGATCAACAGTGGCAGATCAGCCGCTTACAGCCTTAGAAGCTCATTCCAAAACTAAAAAATCCCAGCATCAATAAACAATGCTGGGATTCCTATAGGTGGAGCAAAAGGCTTTACAACTGCTAAAGCCTACATCCAGATCATTACTGAAGTTGCTTAACTAATACCATACTTTTTAGTACATTAAGTGCTTCAAACAGCTGGAAATCAGTCTCTACCAAGTTCTTTTCTTTGGCTTTTTCCGCAGCTTTAGCCGCCTCTTCCTTAGCCTTAATCTCGTCTTTAGTCGCTTCTTTCGCAATATCCTGCGCGCTCTTTGACTTGGCTTCCTCACCTTTTGGATTGGATAAATGCCCAGTTAAATCTGCCTCAGATAACGGCTGGAACTCTTCGTCTGCTTCCTTCTTACCATTAGTCAGCTTAAGCGGCTCAACATTGATATCTGGCTCAATTCCTTTTGCCTGAATAGAGCGGCCCAATGGTGTGAAGTAACGCGCAGTAGTGATCTTAACGGCAGTGCTGCGATCAATGGGTAATACCGTTTGCACTGACCCTTTACCAAAGGTTTTCACACCAACAATTAACGCACGCTTGTGATCTTGTAACGCACCCGCCACAATCTCCGATGCCGACGCAGAACCTTGGTTAACCAAAACAACCAGTGGCGCACCTTCTAAAATATCACCGCTGTCTGCATCGTAACGCATCACCGCATCATGTACTCGCCCTTCGGTGTAGACGATCTTACCCTTCTGTAAGAACAAGTCACTCACCCCTACAGCACCGTTCAGCACACCACCGGGGTTATTTCTAAGATCCAATACCAAACCCTTCAGCTCGCCATCGCTCTCTTTAAGCAGCTTCTCAACTGCTTCTGATACGCCATCCGTTGTCTTTGATTGGAAGCTAGAAATACGCACGTAGCCAAAACCATCTTCAAGCATACGCTGCTTAACACTGCGCACTCGAATGATATCGCGAACCACTTTAATCGTGAATGGAGAATCTTTACCCTCACGCACAACCATTAAGTCAATTGGCTCGCCTGGCTTTCCACGCATGATCTTAACGGCATCACCTAGGGTAAGCCCTTTAACAGGCTTGTCATCTAGGCGAATAATCAAATCACCTGCTTGGATTCCTGCTTTTTGTGCAGGGGTATCATCAATCGGCGAAATGACCTTAACAAAGCCATTCTCCATGCCCACTTCAATACCCAAGCCACCAAACTCACCCGATGTGCCAACTTGAAGTTCGGTAAACGCTTCTTCATCCAGATAAGCAGAATGAGGATCAAGCCCCGTCAACATGCCACTGATTGCATCGCTCATCAGCTTTTTGTCATCAACCTCCTCCACATAATCACTCTTGATTCGTAAGAAGACTTCAGTAAACTTTTGGAGTTGCTCCAGAGGAACCTTTCGACTGTCTTTGAATGCGTGCACACTTAAACTTGCAGTCCCTGCTGCCCCAAGCAGTGTCCCCACGACTAGCCCAGTTGTCAGTGTCTTATTCATATTGATTTGCATATATTCTCCAGTGTAAACACCTTAATCAATTTAGGCGTCAGAATTTCACTCATTATTATTTTCAAGCTGGTTTGGGTACGAGTTTAAGCATTAAACCGATGCTTTGCACTTCGTTTATTAGAAAAACGCCTAAGAATTATATTTTCACCATAATACCAGACAAATAAGAGCGCTATTTACACCACCTCGATGGGTTTTTTGTTGAGGCTCCCCGACGAATTTCAAAATAGAGTGCATTTTGCTCTTGCCCACCAGAATTACCCACGGCCGCAATGACCGCGCCCGCTTTAACTACATCCCCAGTTTGTCGATAAACCGCACGATTATAGGCATACAGCGTCCGATAATTTCTATCATGCTGCAAAATAACAACATAACCGTAACCCCGCAGAGGCCCCGCATACTCAACTTTACCTTCCGCGACAGCATGCACCCGTTGTCCACCAGGTGCTTTAATCAACACCCCTTTCCAACGTTGCTTTTGATTACGTCGGCTACCGTATTTTTTATAAATTCGCCCCTTCACAGGCCAAGGCAAACGCCCACGCAGCTTAGAAAATGGACGATTCGCCACAAAATTCAATGACTTTTTCTTGCGCGGTTTTTTAGGCTTAGCGGCTTTAGTTGATTGATTGCTAGTCTTTTTCTGCCGCTTTTCTTGCCGTGCTTTAGCTGCCGCCGCACGTTTAGCTTCTGCGGCAGCCTTCGCTTTTTGTTTGCGAATCAGATTATCGAATACCGCTTGTAAAGCCGCCTCTTGTTTTTTCAATTTGTTTAACGTGGACTGTCGACTGACTACCGTCGATTTAGATTTTTTAAGGGCTACTGAATTGTTGTGTAATTCTTTTTTTAGGCTGGCTTTGTCTGCATCTAAATTTTTACGCAGCTTTTGTAGCTTCGACCTGTCTTGCTTAATACTAGACTCTATTTTTTCCGCTTTGGTTAAATTCTTACGAATCCCCTGAATACGCTGAACACGACTCCGATTTAAATACTCAAAATACTTAGAGGTTCGACTAATGTCAGAGGGGTCATCTTGTTTAAGTAACAACCGTAAATGTGATTCTTCGCCAGAGCTATACATTGCCAAAAGCTGCTTCGCTAACGCTGCTTTCTCCAGCTTGATTTTTTGCGCCAACTGCTGCTTCGTTTGATTAGACCTAATCATTTGCTGGGTGACTGACGAGATTTT
>JBMZDT010000331.1:0-3274 GCA_049614505.1 Leucothrix sp. | reverse complement strand
TATGGGTGAAAAGCCAGCAGCCAATGCTGCCCAGACTCCCCAGGTTTCGAATAGGATTTTCGCCTGTTCTAACCGTTCAACATACCCCCCTGTTGCAAGAATGGATTCGAGCCATTCAAACGCCCAGACTCCAATGAAATAACCAAGTATTCCACCTAGTACTGACGCAACTGTTGTTAAAAAAGCATACCTTACCCAACGTTCTGGGCGAGCTAAGCTCATCGGTATTAGCATCATATCTGGCGGTATCGGAAAGAAAGAAGATTCTGCAAAACTCAATCCTCCAAGGTAATATTCCGCGTTGCGATGCTTCGCCAATTCAATTACTTTCTTATATATATTCGAAAACAGCTTCATTTTAAAGGACTTTTTTAATTTATTTTGTCCAACAGCGGAACGAATAGTACCGTTTCTTTACTCTCCACATCAAAGGTTTCTTCTGATAAACGGTGAATTACTTGCAAAACCTGCTTACCATCATCCGCTCCAACAGGAATTACAAGCCGTCCACCAACCACCAATTGTTGTAATAACGCTTGTGGCACCGCTTCAGGCGCTGCTGTCACTATAATTGCATCATAAGGTGCCGATTGCTCCCAACCCCAGCTCCCATCAGCTAGGTGAGTGCGCACATTACGATAGCCCAACTGATAAAGTAGGTCTCTGGCATTGCGGTGTAGAGGGGTAATACGCTCTACTGTGTGTAGCTCACGAACAAGCCCCCCTAAAATCGCTGCCTGATAACCTGAACCAGTGCCGACTTCTAATACTTTCTCTGGGACAGAGCTGCTTAATAATAGTTCAGTCATTTTAGCAACAATGTACGGTTGGGAGATAGTTTGGGCATGGCCAATTGGCAATGACGAATTTTCATAGGAACGTGAAGCCAAAGCTTGGTCTACAAAAAGGTGTCGAGGAACATAGCGCATGACACGCAACACTTCTTCATTTTCTATTCCCATTTCTCGCAATGTCGTGATCAGGCGATCACGTGTACGCTGCGAGGTCATGCCTATCCCCTGAATATCAAGATCACGCATTGTCACATTCCCTCCAGCCATTGCGCTGTTGCTGACATGGCTTGATACTGTGTCAAATCAATATGGAGTGGCGTGATTGAAACGTAACCATTCTCTACTGCATGAAAGTCCGTTCCCTCTCCATCTTCCAATCGATCCCCTACTGGCCCTACCCAATACATGTCACGGCCTCGCGGATCTTGAGTTTTAACAGCGGGCTTTGATACATGCCGCTTACCTAATTTTGTGACTTTAAATCCTTTGATATCTGACCAAGGAATATCTGGCACATTAATGTTTAAAATAGTATCTACACCAACATTCAGATCAGACAACTTTGGTAATAAAGCTAACACTACATCAGCAGCGGTTTGAAAGTAGCTAGGGTTAGCTGCACAGCAAGAAACGGCAACAGCCGGCAAACCCAGATTCCTACCCTCTGTTGCTGCAGCGACTGTACCTGAGTAGATCACATCATCTCCAAGATTAGCCCCAGCATTGATCCCAGCAACAACTAAGTCTGGTGGGCTTGTGTACAAACCAGTCAAAGCTAAATGAACACAGTCCGTAGGCGTCCCATCGACACTATAAAAATGGTTTTCATGCTGTTGGAGTCTAAGTGGGCTATCTAAGGTTAACGAATTACTCGCACCACTACGGTTACGATTTGGTGCAACTGTAAGCAGCTCATTCGTTCTCTCTAAGTTGTTACGCAGACACACTAAACCTGGTGCAAAGTAACCATCATCATTGCTAAGTAAAATTTTCATTTGTATTATTATCGACAGAACCTAACTACTAAAACTGAGCATTGTTACAATGACTAAAAAAGGACAAGACAATGTCAGCGATGAAAGCCTCTTCCTAAACGCTGTTTCAGGCGTGGAACGACTAAGTGCCTCTAACAAAGTTGAACTTCGCCCCAAACCACTTCCTCCCAAACTTAGACCAAGCTGTGATGATGAGCGCGAACCAACGGACGACATGTTATCAGATTCCGGCGAAATGGAAAAAGTACTGGCAGAAACCACACTGAGCCATTGCCGAAGTGGGATACAAAACAGGCTATTCAGGAAATTAAGGCAAGGAAAGTTACAGATCACAGAAGAGCTCGATCTACATGGTTTAGGATTAAAACAAGCGAAACAGGTATTACTTGATTTTATCCAACTAGCTTACCCAATGGAAGGCTGTTGTGTCTGTATCGTTCATGGAAAAAATAATCGCTCTCAAGCAGGCCATGCACCTGTCATGAAGCAACATGTAAATTATTGGCTACAGCAACACCCACGGGTGCTGGCATTTCATTCTGCTCAGCCCCGTGATGGTGGTACGGGTTCTATATACGCCATCTTAAAACGCTAACTCTGTAAGTTTTAAGGGTTTGTTGCATTTACCGCAAAAGGATCATTGCTCAACGTCTTTCTGCGATCACCAATACGGTCTACTCGGCGTTGTAATTTGCGATGTAAGATCCAATCAATGCTGAAGTAACGTCCCGCTCCCATAAAAAACAATGTCAGGAACATTATTAAGTAAGTGATCATTTGCGTAACACTATTTGTTTCAGGGTCAGCATAGCCATGATTGACAAAGAAAGCCTGTAGTACGTCAGAGATGTCCTTTCCTACAAACGTCAACATGAGCGTCCCCACAACCAATACTAATAACGGGATGGATACCCAACGCACGGCAAAGCCAATGATAAGTAGTAATGCACCAATAACTTCCAAGCCTGGAATGATCCACGCCATCAGTTCGGGAAGTGGCACTGGAATAGGAGCAGCTTTTAGCGATTCCACGGTAGCCTGATAAGCACTCATATCCACCCATGTCATTGGATTTAAAAAGTCCGACCCTTCAGTTGAAAAGAGGCCTAACTTCTTAGTGCCAGAGACCCAAAGCATTGGGGCAAGAAATAACCGCAACAATAACGGTGGTAAAAAATCCAACCTCTGCAGCCATCCGAAGCTAAAGAAGCCGAGTAGAAACTTAGTCATATCACTCTCTCCATGATTTGGTCTAACCTATTGGACTGTTTTAACCATCAATATGCAAGTGCTTTTATATTACGACCGTGCATCAACATAAGCCGACATAATATGCGTTGCAATATAGACAAAAACAGCATTTACCCTCCCTTTACTGAATTATTTTTAAGCAACACGCTTAATCATTAACAAATCTGAGCAATTATTATGTATCATTCTCAAGCTAGAGGATTTAGGGCATCATTCTAAACCTTGAAGATAATC
>JBMZDT010000330.1:0-3291 GCA_049614505.1 Leucothrix sp. | reverse complement strand
AGGATTCAAGCCGCCAACTTCACTCAAACCTCACAGCTAGACGACCTATCTCAAGGACTACCCTGGTGGAGCACTGTCGCAGTTGGCGAGCTACGGTTACTCGCTGAGAAATTTGTAGGCGAAACAGCAACCCACAAAGCGTTTACTGACTACAACCAGTCACGCTCTGGCAAACTCATCGCCAGCGAAAAAGCCGACGCCGACTTGGTTCGCTTTACTGAGCGTCTACTCTCGGGTGCCATTGGCTCATCGTCGGCTCGCGTTATCATTAACTCGGTTGTTAATAAACGAAAAGATTTACCCCTTGAAGACGTGTTCAGCATCGTTGATGAAAGCTCACAAGCACGTCAGTTTAATGAGGACTTACTTAACACTACCATCGAACACATCGATCAAGGAATCAGCGTCATCGATGATAATTTTCGTCTGGTCGCATGGAATAGTCGCTACTTAGAGCTTTACAAATACCCGAAGAATTTCATTCGAGTAGGTCGCCCGGTCGAGGACATGATTCGTCATAATGCGCTGGCAGGCGAATGTGGCCCCGGTTTACCAGAAGAACATATTAAAAAACGGTTAGCGTTTATGCGCTTAGGTGAAACACATTCCTTTCAGCGTCATCGGGCTGATGGCTCGGTACTACAAATTCAGGGGCGTCCTCTCCCCAATGGCGGCTTTGTTACCAGCTTTTCAGATATCACAGAATACAAAAAAGCGGAACATGAGCTGCGTGATATTAACGAAAACCTAGAACAGCTGGTTACTGGCAGAACCCAAGAACTGTCGCAAGTAAACGACAAACTACAGCGCGCTAACCGCAGCAAGACCCGCTTTTTAGCCGCAGTCAATCATGATGTCATGCAGCCGCTCAACGCGGCCCGTTTGTTCACCGCTGCACTTTCACAAACCAGTGATGAACAGGTCAAGCTCACCCAGCGTATTAACAGTTCACTGGATTCAGCAGAAGAAATTATCAAAACACTCATCGACATCTCTAAATTGGATGGTGGCTCCATCACCGCCAATATCACCCAGTTTAGAGTCAGCGACGTGTTAAACACATTGTATAAAGAATTTGCAGTGATTGCGGATAACAAGCACATTGAGCTCAATAGGATTCCCTGTAGCGCCATTGTACAAACCGATGCACACTTACTGCGCCGTATCTTGCAAAACTTCATAGGCAATGCGCTGCGTTACACTAAAGCAGGTGGACGTGTGAGTTTTGGCTGTCGACGAATCAACCTTAAGTCAGGCAAACCCGAGCTTAAGATTTGTATTTACGACACAGGCGTGGGCATCCCAGCAAGTGAGCTCAACGCCATTTTTGAAGAATTTCACCAACTTGATAATCAAGTGACGGAAGAGAGTAAGGGAGTCGGTCTCGGTTTATCCATCGCTAAGCGCATTAGTCAAATGTTAAACCACCCGATTAGCATTGAGTCCACCCTAGGCAAAGGCAGCTTATTCTCCTTGACTGTGCCAATGGTAATGGGCCAGCTGCCAATCCCTAAAACGATCGAAGAAAAAGCCCCTTCATTGTCACTGCCTATTGCTGGGATCAAAGTACTCTGTATTGATAATGACCCAGATATCTTAGATGCAATGCAGGCCTTATTGGAACGATGGTCTTGTAGAGCCTACTGCGCACTGTCTCTGGAAGCGGCGCTGGAAGCTATGACAACGCAAGGCTATCAGCCCGATGTGTTGCTTGTGGATTATAATTTAGGGAGGCATTGTGATCATGGATTACTTGTCTTACAGCAATTACAAAGCACATTAACCTTTCAGGTTCCTGGTGTTCTGATCACCGCAGACGCCAGCGAATCTGTTATGGAAGACGCTAATGCGCTGGGTTTTGGATATTTGAGAAAGCCCGTGAATCCTGTAATGTTACGTAAGCTATTGATGAAGCTGACACAATAACGCGGCTACAGTCCAGATAGCGAAGAGGTTTCTAATTCTAAATAACTTGATGCCTGCGTCGCCGCTTGCGTGCGATTACTCACGCCTAATTTTCTAAAAATTTCAGTCATGTGTGCTTTAACCGTTGCTTCAGCCACACACAGCTCATCCGCAATTTCCCGGTTGATACGGCCATCAATCAACATCATCAACACCCGAAATTGTTTTGGTGTTAGAGACTCTATTTGTTGACTGAAGTGAGTGGGCGACGACTCCTCTGGACGATAGGAAATATCTACGCCTTTTGGTAATACCACATCCCCTTGCAGGATATCTTGAACCGCCGTCACCAATTCTGTCAGTGGCGACGATTTTGCAATAAAGCCTGAAGCCCCATGTTGGATAGCCTTTTTAACGACGGAAACATCTTCATGAGCAGAAACAACCGCGATGGGAATGTGTGGACAGCGTAGTCCTAAGTAACGCAAAGCAGAGAAACCCACCGCGCCTGGCATTTGTAAATCCAGCAGAATCAAGTCACTGTCGTCATGTGATTCTATGGCACGCTGTAAGGTAGCAAATGCACCACAGCTAATCATTTCAATGTCGCCAAAGCCACTTTGCACTGCTTGACGCAAAGCGTCTCGAAACAAAGGATGATCATCAGCAATGATAATTTTTTTGGCAGAAATCATAGCGGAACCGCGCGGTATTAATTCAAGAATTAAGACTAACTTAAACAGCAAAAAGCTAAAATTAGACCTTGGTCTAATGGCATTTAACGAGTGCCTTAAACATAATGAGTGAGTGTGATTTTAACACTCAGCGCGCTGTTTCTAAAACTTTCATTTGGTTAAAGAGATACGCGACTACAAATATCTATCCGGAGAGGAAATTATTCATGAGCAATCAAAACGATCGTCGTGACTTTATGAAGAAGAGCGCGGCCATTGGTCTTGCTGGTTCTGCCCCAATGTTCTACCTAAAAAATGCCTACGCTGCTGACTTCGTTAACGACCCTAAAGATGCTAAAGCAGTTACTTTAGGCTTTAACGTACCACAAACGGGTGCTTATGCTGATGAAGGTGCGGATGAGCTTCGTGCATACAAATTGGCTGTTAAGCACCTTAACGGTGAAGGCAACGACGAAGGTATGCTGGCTACAATGACAAATAAGTCATTGAAAGGCAACGGCGTACTAGGCAAGAAAGTTGAGTATGTAACAGGTGATACGCAGACTAAATCTGACGCAGCACGTGCTTCTGCTAAGCGTATGATCGAAAAAGACGGCGCGCTAATGATCAGTGGTGGTTCATCTTCAGGTGTAGCGATCGCAGTACAGGGTCTATGTCAGGAAGCTGGCGTTATCTTCATGGCGGGTCTAAC
>JBMZDT010000329.1:0-3314 GCA_049614505.1 Leucothrix sp. | reverse complement strand
TATTCGGGAATCTTTAACCCTCTGGTTATTAGCTTGCGCCAAGTGAAGCTTGATCAATGTAATCAACAAAACCATTGTGCCGTTCGAGACTTAGCAATCTTTGATAGTACGAAGGGCTGGAATATAGATAACTTTGAAGGTCTTACTCACTTACAAGGCAATCAATATCTAATGGTTTCAGATGATAATAAGAACCCACTTCAGCGGACCTTGATGGTTAAGTTCGAGATTCTTCCCTGAGCTCACAAACTCCTGTCAGCCAGAAAAATCAAAGGTTAGGCGTCGCCCTTGCCACAGCCCATACGCTCACATGAGCAACACCTGCGGCTTTGAGTAGCTGCGCTAACTCATTACTTGTCGAACCCGTTGTAATGACATCATCTATGATGGCAACGTGTTTAGGCACGGAGACACTAGACTCAAATGCAAAAGCACCTTGTAGGTTCACCGCCCTGTTCTCGCCTTTAACTAATGTCTGTGCTGTAGTGTTCACGACACGCTTCACACCTTTTAATAGCGGTATTTTTTGCTTTTTTCGTAACTCACGAGCCAGCTCTAATGCTTGATTAAAACCTCGTTTACGCAAACGTGATTTATGTAGCGGGACAGGTAAAAGAGCATCAACCGTAGCAATCTTATTCTGTGACAAATGCTGGCTCAGTAGAGTGCCTAAGACTTTTGAATGACTGAGTTGACGGCCAAACTTAAGACGCTTAATAAGGTAATCAACAGGCGATGAATAGTGCAAAGCACAGATAGCTGAGTCAAATATTGGGGGTTCAATCTCGCATTGTAGGCAAACTATTCGCTTCTGATCTTCTAGCGGCAAAGCGCAGCGTTTACAACAATGCAACAACCAGGGGAGATCTTGCTGGCATGCTAGACAAAGCGACAATGAGTTATCACTGACTGCTTCACACAACACACAAGATGGCGCAAACCAATCCTGTTTAATCTGCCTTAATATCTTCAATTAGAAACTTAAGTCGTACACCATCATGTGTACTGCAATGCTAGCGGCATAACCTAAAGCAATAGCCCAGGCCCATTTGAGGTGCGACATGAATGTATAAATACCTCTTGCCTGCCCCATCAGTGCGACTCCTGCTGCCGAGCCTACTGACAACATAGAACCACCAACACCCGCTGTTAACGTAACTAATAACCACTGACCGTGTGTTAGCTCCGGGTTCATACTAAGCACCGCAAACATGACCGGAATGTTATCGACAATCGCCGACATAACCCCTACCAAGATATTCGCAGTCGTTGCGCCCAGCACACCATACAACAGACCTGAGACTTGTGCTAAATACCCCAAAGCCCCCAGGCCACCCACACATAAAATAACGCCATAAAAGAACATCAGTGTGTCCCACTCAGAACGCTGCAACTGGTTGTAGATATCGAAGCGACCGATTCTGTTATCATCAACTGCCGACTTATCACTATTCTTCAAATGGTGCCCATAGAACTGTAGGAAACCTAACCCAGTCATCATCCCCAACATAGGTGGAAGGTGAAATGCATTGTGGAATGTCACCGCCATGATAATGGTAAACACGAATAACCCAACCACCACGAAAGCACCATATTTAAGGCGTGTCTCTTCCTTTTTAGGCTCTGGCTTAGCATTTGATATAAAGAAAGATAGGATAACGGCTGGTACGATCCAATTAACAATAGCAGCAGGTAATAACCCTAAGAAACCACCAAAACTAACCTTACCCGCTTGCCAAACCATTAAGGTCGTAATATCACCAAATGGGCTAAATGCCCCACCCGCATTAGCAGCCACAACAATATTAATACACGCCAACACAACGAAACGCTTCGTCGTTTCGTTGGCCAAGATATGCTTCTTACCACCAGAAACCGAAATAACGACAGCCGCCATCAACAAAGCTGTTGTCAGGTTATCAGCCAATGGCGAAATGACAAAAGCCAGTGCACCAGTAATCCAATAAATGCCTTTGAGTGTGAATCCTTTAGAAATCAACCAACCCCGTAAAGCATCGAATACACCACGTTCCTCCATGGTGTTGATATAAGTCATTGCCACTAACAAGAACAGTAACAAATAAGCAAATTCAAGCATGTTATGCGCAAGGAATTGGTTAGTCAGCTCACTATGACCAGAACCTTGGTAAGAGATCGCAACAATGACCCAAATAAAGCCTGCCGCAACAATGACGGGCTTTGATTTCCTCAGGTGAATCACATCCTCTAGTACAACCAAGGTATAGGCAACAACAAAGATAATCACGGCTATCCAGCTCAGAGGAAGCATGGTTAAGTTTGGAGGAACAGGCAAAGTAGTTTGGGAGGCTACAGCAGGTGAAACACAAGCCACTAGCAAGCTTAGCAGCAAGGTAATTTTTGAGAAGCTAATCACGATATGACCTCATTATGGGTTATGCTTAAACCCAGACAAAAAATGTCGCGGATTGTAACATGAGACAACAAGCAACTTTCAGGAAAATAACCAATGAGTGAACTAAGTCATTTCAACCAACAAGGTGATGCCCACATGGTTGATGTGGGTGCCAAATCAGTAACACACCGAACTGCTATCAGCACCGGACGCATTGAAATGTTGGCTGACACCTTGCAGCACATACTTTCTGGAAATAACAAGAAAGGTGACGTGCTTGGTGTTGCCCGCATCGCAGGCATTATGGGGGCGAAAAAGACCGCTGACTTAGTCCCACTTTGTCACCCTCTGGCACTGACAAAGGTTGAGATTGACCTAACGACACAAGACTCCCCCCCTGCAGTACTTTGCCAAGCTACTGTGGAAACCCGAGGCCAAACAGGGGTCGAAATGGAAGCGCTTAACGCTGTACAGATCACATTACTAACAATTTACGATATGTGCAAAGCTGTAGATAAAGGCATGAGAATTGAAGGCGTCAGGCTTATGGAAAAGCGTGGTGGTAAATCTGGGGAATGGAAAGTAGACACTTAAAATCAAATACAAAAAAGCCGCAAAATTTGCGGCTTCTTTAATAAAACGAACTTATTTATCAGGCAGGGTGATATTCAACTCTAACATATCGTAGTCATCCCCTTTCTCTACCTGGAAATTCACATCATTATCACTGACCGAAACGTATTTACGAATCACCCCAATGATCTCCTCACGTAACTTCGGTAAATACTCTGGCCCAGATTGTTTACCAGAACCTAGTGCATGTTCATGTGCAATGAGAATCTGCAGCCGTTCCTTAGCCGCTTTAGCCGTGTTCTTTTTACGATCCTGACGGAATAAATCAAATAATCCCATGTCGACTCCTTAACTGAACAGTTTCTTG
>JBMZDT010000328.1:0-3319 GCA_049614505.1 Leucothrix sp. | reverse complement strand
CTGAGCAAGCAGGCTACGCGGCTGAGGCAGCAGCGCTTATTGTGGGTGTGGACAATGTTCAGCGTAAGCTTCCACCAAGCATGGCAGCTGAAGATTTTGGCTTTATGCTAGAAGCGCTACCCGGTGCGTATATCTGGATTGGTAATGGGGAAGGGGAAGGCGGCTGTATGCTACATAATGCGCTTTATGATTTTAATGATGAAGTGTCAGGGCTGGGGGCTAGTTATTGGATTGAGTTGGTTAGCAATCGGCTGAAGCGCTGCAAATGACCAAACGTTCACAAGCGACATCAGCACCGACTGAAAATACTATAAAACCACCAAGGCGAGTATGACTACATCGTTAAAAGAAACCGCTCTGCACATCAAACAGTCAGCGAGGCAAGCCGCAACGGGCTTAGTTGGCCGTGAAACATTGATCGATCTCATTCTCTTATCCGCTGTTGCCGAAGAGCATTTACTCATTATCGGCCCACCAGGAACCGGTAAAAGTGCAGTTGTTAGAGCGGTTTCAGATATGTTTGACAGCGCTTATTTTGAATACTTATTAGGTCGATTTACTGAGCCTAGTGAGCTATTTGGCCCAATTGATTTACAAAAACTAAAGGAAGGCGTTGTCGAAACCTCCACAAGCAACATGCTGCCTGAGGCGGACATTGTCTTTTTAGATGAGGTATTTTTAGGGTCAACGGCAATATTGAATGCACTGCTTGGAATTCTCAACGAAAGAACCTTTCGACGCGGCCAAACACAGCTAAAGTGCCCGCTGCGAATTTGCGTGGCAGCCTCTAACCAACACCCGCAAGATGACTCACTATCAGCATTTGCTGACCGCTTTTTGGTGCATTATTTTGTTAACAATATCCCTGATTCACAGCTAGAAGTTTTGTTGGAAAGTGGCTGGGCATACCAACATAAAACAGTCATACAGAAGGTTGAACTACGCCATTTAGACACACTAACAGCAGCCTGTCGCAACACAGACATGAGTGATATCTTTCGCCCGTTGGCAGACTGTATTCGCTTGCTACGCAAAGAAAATATCTTACTCTCTGATCGTCGGATTATTAAAACACAACGCTTAATTGCTGCCGCTGCAATCTTGGATGGCCGAGAAAAACCGTCAGCACAAGACTTATGGCCACTAGTGTATGTGGTAGGTGACGAGCAAACTCAACAAACTGCACGCGATTTACTCAAAGACACTTTTGCATCCACTCACAATGAAACCTTGTCCGCAGCCGCAGAGCACGCGTCCCATGGACCACTCGCCAGAGCACAACAGTTGCAAGAACAAGTACGCGCTTTACTAGAACAGCCAGAAGCCGACCGAAACCCATTAACATTAGAAGCGTTAGGCCGAGAAATTGACACTCAGTTCTCATTGGAAACGCTGCCAGAAGGCTTAAGACAAGCCAGAGAAGCCTTACTGATTGCAGTAGGAACTATTGCGTGAAATTGTCAGACATTGTTTGGGTTCCTGCTACAACGCCTTTGCCAGCAAGTGGCTTATTAATTCACGCGGCCGAGTGCTCTCTTTTCAAAACCAAATTAGTTAGCTTTAATCAAGAGCAAAAGTCCCAACTAACCTTGGCGTATAGCAACGACACCTATTTAGTGCTTGCAGACAGTCATCACTTACCTTGGATTCCAGGTGCATTGTATTTAGGTATAGCGCCAAGCACACCCAGCCTATATTTACCGACTACGCTCTCCCCTTCGCTACCCACGTCATTAATTGCCAATGCAGTATTGCAACTCTTCGGGCCAGGGCAATATGCTATCGACCCTAAAAACCACCATTGTTTTAATGTGTCTGAAGCACTGCCGCTCAACCGCATAGACCTTGAGACACTGGTATGACTCAACGCAGCCAACAGCTACCGGATGAGATTAGCGCATGGGCCAGTGTGTTACGTGCCTTTCCAGATGACTTGAGAACACCTCTTGAGCAAATGGGCAATGTACTGTCAAAGGTTATAAAGCTACTTCCACACCAAGAAACGGCTGGGCAGTTTGAACCCAATGGTATTAACGGCATTCATTCTCGTGTCAATTACGAGCGACTACTTACCAGCGAATGGGCCATCTACCACAGCTACCCTGAGGAATTTATCCGTCGTGCCGCATTTGGCGAACACCAGTTTTATAAATTATCTCACCTTGAGCGCAAGCATGATGAAGCCGTTTATGCGCTGTTTGATTGTGGCCCAGAGCAACTAGGCAGACCTCGTATCGTACAATTGGCGCTGCTAATTTTGTTAATACGCTACGCTGAGACTTTGCATGCAACCCTGCATTGGGGAGTGCTGCAAGATAACAGCAATCAATGGTACAAAGGTGTAAATCCCCAACTTATAGAGCAATGGTTGCAGCAACCCTCTGCTGATTTGCTGGACAAAGCACAGTTACAAGAACGCTTAGATGCCTTAGATAAAGACCTCGCCAATCAGCAAAAAATCTGGTGCATTACACCCGAGCCATTGGATGAATTCCCCCAGCTAATACCCATTGCGATTGAGAATGACCTGTTTGATTCGCGTAAAATGACCGTTAGCGTGGGCTCATTAAACCGCCAATGTTCGCAAGTTTTACAGCTACCAAACGATCAAATTTGTAATCAAATTATCAGTGACCCATTCAAGAAAATAAAGAAACCGGCAGTGCTTGAGAAGCCTTGGCACCTTAACTACAGTGGGGCATTTTTAATTATTTTAAATGCTAGTCGATACCTCAAAAGCTATAAAGCAGGCGCCCACAGACCGCGAGTACAGCTGGCCATTCCAGAAAAGGCGCACTTGCTAGGCGTGTTTGCTAATAAACGAACAACCGCTGTGCTAACAGAAGTCGATGATGAGTATATTTTGCAAGGGTTTCCATCCGCTTTTAAGCATCGGCGTTACCAGAAAAGCCACCGAGTCAAAGCGGCTAGCGACCTGCCGCCAATGGTAGTCATTACCCAATCAACCTCTGTGTTATTGCTAGATCACAAACATAATCTGCGCTGCCTGCGATTTTCAGATGGTTATTGTAAGAGCGAAACCATTGCACAATCAGTTTACGCACTCGGCAATGATGGCAACTACATCTACTATATTATTTTCGACCCTGCAAAGAGGTCCTTGGTATTACATTGGGCATCAACCGATCAACACAACTTCCAATCAACAGAGCAAAAAACGCTGTTAAATCAGATGCCATTTAACGTGCCTGAACTGTTTATCGACCATCATCACTGGAGCCGTCGACACGCTGGGATCATCGCTATCAAGGCGTTGGAGTCTCAATGGCACATTAACATTCCTTACCAAGAAGCCCCA
>JBMZDT010000327.1:0-3326 GCA_049614505.1 Leucothrix sp. | reverse complement strand
ACTGCACCATGGTAGCCAATGTGGTGTAAGCGGTTCCTGATGAATTAGGGTTTGCCATTTGCACATGACCTTTGTACTCAGGCTTTAACAAATCTTTCCAGCAAGCGGGTACGGGTAGATTGTTTTTCTTTAGCAGATCTTCATTATAACCATAGCCAAGTCCGCCAGAATAAATACCAATGGTTTTATCATCCGCTGACTTAGCTTGTGAAATCGCCCAGTCATTCAAACCGCCGCGCATTGATGAAACATAAGGCTCGGTTAAGCCCTCTTCTGCTGCTTGTAGATGTGGATCACCAGTTCCACCCCACCAAATATCACCCTTTGGGTTACTCGCTTCCGCTTTAAGCTGAGCCATCGTTTCGCCCGAGCTTTTACGGGTCATATTCACTTTAATGCCGGTCGCTTCCTGAAAACCTTTGGCCATCAACTGACACCAGTCCTCCTGAGCACTACAATAGTACGTTAACTTTTCGGCAGCATAAGCATTGCTAGCCAACAATGACAGCGCTAAGCCGCCTGTCGCCAGTAGTCTTGAATTCAAGGTCATAACTCCTCCTCAGGAAAATAAACGAATCGAGCCTCATTGGTACACCTTACCAGCCAGAAATGCAAATTTTTACTGTATTCAATGACGCCAGTAACGGTATGCTGTCGTAAACAGAGAGGTTCACCATGAGCACCATAAAGCACATTGTTTTTGATATTGGTCACGTCCTATTGCACTGGGACCCTGAAGTACCTTATCGCACGCTGATTCCTGATGAGTCAGAGCGTCATTGGTTCTTGAGTGAAGTCTGTAACCCAGAGTGGAACCGAGAGCAAGACCGTGGGCGTGAATGGTCAGATGCCGAAGATTTGTTAATCAAAGATCATCCAGGCTATGCGGATTTAATTCGTGCCTATCGTCGTGATTGGATGAGCATGCTCACGCACACCATCGATGGCAATATTGAGCTGTTTAAACAAGTCATTGAAGCAGGTTGGGACGTAACGATGCTGACCAATTGGCATCAAGGTACCTATATCGAAGCGGGTAAAGTACATAAGTTTTTAGAGCTGCCACGTGGCGTCACCGTTTCAGGCGAGGTTAAACTGATCAAACCAGATCCTGCGATTTATCAATTGCACGCTAAAACGTTTGATCTAGAACCGGAAGCTATTTTGTTTTTTGATGACAGCCCGAATAACGTTCAGGCTGCGCGTGATTTGGGATGGGTGGCAGAGCTTGTTAGTACGCCAGAGGTGCTCAAAGCAGACTTAATCAGGCATGGCGTACTCTCGTGACATATGCTCTAAATAGCAGTTTCAACCTAATCTGATGGCACTCCAAACCATCAGCTTAGTGATTCCATCACACAGAGTGTTGCCTACGATTTAAGCTCAGCTGCCGCTTTCATGGCATCCTCACCCTTTTTCCACAAATTACCCTGCCACAGCTCTTCAAGACCGGTCTCTCCAGACACTCCAGCGGTGGTCAAATAATCATAATACGCCGTCGGCTTGTGCCCCGTTAAATTATAAAAATCGGGACTACAGCGGCAGTAGAAACCATTCGATAGGTACTCAAAAAATTCTGCGCGGGTACTACCAAAGTCACTTTCAAAGTCTTCCATACTCTGCGCACGATACTCGATTGATTTCTCCATCGCTTTGCCTAGGTCAGTCGCAATTTCTGCCATAGTTTGAGGCTCTGGGCCTGTAATATCATAGAATTTATTGGCATGTTTCTCAGGGCCTTCCGTCAATACCACCGCCGCTGCTTCAGCAATATCGCGCGTCGCAACAAAGGAATTGCGTGCAGAGCCTAAGGGGTTACTGAACCAGCCTTCAGCATTAATATTATCGCAATCCGTCTTTAGCAAATGATTCATAAAGAAATTATTACGTAGCACGGTGACATTCAACCCTGCATCAATCAGTGATTTTTCACCCCACCAGTAGTGCTGCAACATGAGCGGAATAGAGGCACCTTTACGTGAAGCATGCTTGTTAGGGTCGTAAGAAGCCGTATTGGTATCTGCTCCCATACAGCTAACACGCACGACGTGCTTGATTTGATCTTTGCGCTTGCCTAGTTCTTTTGAGAAAGCCAAATGGCCTTCTAACATTGGATCAAGCGATGCAGAGTAGACTGCGCTAACACCCTCCAAAGCAACATCCCAAGTACTGCTGTCATTAAGGTCAAGCTTGACCACTTCATCGGCACCCAGTGCTTTTAAGTCATCGGCTTTTGCTTCACTGAAATAACAAGCGCGGACGTTAAAGTGCTTGTCTTGCGCTAGGCGTGCAACAAGCTCCTTGCCGATGCGGCCTGTGGAGGAGGTGATTAATACAGTTGGTTTAGCCATTTCTGGAGCTCCTGAAAATTAGTGATCGCTAAAATAGTGTGCAGATTAAAGGCTTAGCAACATACTTGTGTAGAACCAGAGTCAGGAATTAAATAGGGGCTAGTGAGCCGCTGCGCTTTTAGTGTCCAAGCGTTGGATCTATAGCAGTAGCTAGCATTCTTGCCCAAGACAACAACCAAGTTCCAAGCCAAGCACCATGAGTACTCAGTAAATAATAGAGACTGTAAATCAATGCAGTCGGCGCAAGCACAAAGCCGAACGCAGGCATGACGCTCACATAAATCCAAGCCTGTTTAGCACTCAAGTTATTCGTCTCGATATCTTCAAGAATCTCTGCGCGTTTTTTATTGGAAACGGCCAATGTCAGCGCACCACCGGCTAAGGCGAAATGCACAGCCGTTGGGATTAACGTAGACAAAAGCATGAAATAAATCCAAAGATTATCTTTCCAGTTGTCTAAGTTATTCAGTGAGATAAACAAAGCTTGCAAGTCAATGATGGGTTTAATGGCTAGCACATTCGCCATGGAGATAACGCTAACGGTTGCACCACTGACTAATAACAAAGCAATCAATGCCAACCCTAGGTCTAATACTCCCCAGATAAATGCTTTGGTAAAGCGATGTTGATTAAAACGGATGGACTGTAGCAGTGCTCGTGTGATGCCTAGTGATAACCAATCTAGTGGTGTATTGACCAAAGGGAGGATCAAATAGAACAATAGAAGTGAAATTGCATTAACATTTTCTATCCAAACTAAGGCAGCCAAGCTTACAGTAAAAAACAACAGGCTATAGACAAACCAGTACACAGCCAGCTCACCTTTTTCTTCAGCCTTCTCATAAAGCCATAGCATACTGAAGAGGGATGGCACTATAAGTGTAATAATAACATACCAAGGCAAGTTGACAGCGAAAGCGAAAGCGACAAGAGATTTCCAACCTGTAAGCTTATACCATTCGCATTAAGTCATGA
>JBMZDT010000326.1:0-3329 GCA_049614505.1 Leucothrix sp. | reverse complement strand
GCTTTAGGCTTGATTTTCCAAGACTTTTCACGCACTCTAGAAGACGCTGATATTAATTCGCATGTCGAGCAAATTGTGCAACTGCTAGAAAAACAAACAGGTTCAGTGCTGCGTTCATAACGCAGCATTCTGTAAAAGCATTCTCTATTCTCGTAGCTCAGGAGCAACACTAATGACATTGACCAAAGCCGAAATGGTCGAACATTTATTTGATGAATTAGGTTTAAATAAACGTGAAGCCAAAGAGCTGGTAGAGATGTTTTTCGAGGAGGTTAGAGGAGCACTTGAGCGAGGTGAGGGCGTTAAGTTGTCCGGTTTTGGGAACTTTACATTACGCGATAAAAAACAGCGTCCAGGGAGAAACCCAAAGTCCGGAGAAGCCATCCCCGTCAGTGCACGGCGTGTGGTCACGTTTAGGCCCGGGCAAAAACTCAAACAGCGGGTAGAAAATTATGCTGGAACCATCGAATAATCAAGAGCTACCACCAATACCAGGAAAACGGTATTTTACTATCGGTGAAGTGAGCGAGTTATGTGGTGTTAAGTCGCATGTGCTCCGTTACTGGGAGCAAGAGTTTCCTAATCTCAAGCCGATGAAGCGCCGTGGCAACCGACGCTATTACCAACGCCAAGATGTTCTTTTGATTCGCCAAATACGGAGCTTGTTATATGAGCATGGCTACACCATTAGTGGTGCTAGACAAAAGTTGAATGGCGAAGAAGCTGAAGATGATACGAATCAATCCAAACAGTTAATACGTCAGTACATTGTCGAATTAGAAGACATACTTAAATTACTTAAGCAATAATGTTTTAAAGGCCTCAGACCTTGGTCTGGGGTTTAGCGCATTGTGGCAACACACTCATCTACTAACATCTTGACCTCCTCGGCGGATAACAACTCTTTTTGCGTAATAGCAACATCGCACTGTTCTCTGATTAATTGCTCTCTTTCTGAGTCACCTGTATCGCCAGGAATTCCTTCATTGTTCAGATGTTGGCTATTGCGGTCAATACATTCACTAATAGACTGATCTAATTGGTGTGTTGGTACGCCGATCGACGTTGATAAGCGTTGGCATTGATCCACTATCTCTTCAATACTCAGGGCTGATGAGCCTAGCGTTAAGTCTGGCTCTGAAATATCAATTTCATCGATCAGTTCAGGATCAACACCATTACCTAATGCAGGCTCTTTATTTTTGGCTTGGGTGATTTGCGTTGGTACTTTTGGCTTAGTTTGAGTTGATTGCTGAGCAGTACGGCTATCAGAAGGTTTAGCACTACTTACCCAGTTATACTTGATACCAAAGTAGACGACGCCTAGAAAAATGGCGAGACTCAGCAACCCTGTCCAAAATAGCCATTTTAAACTCATGCGATTCGTTTCCGTAACAACGCCGTAGCTAGTCTGCTTATTAAATCAGAAAGCATTATATTTGACCAGTAGCCAACATAAAGAGCGAATAGGGTAGCCAGTTTAGGCATGACTCAGGCGTTTTGTTGTGCTGCGTCGTCGGGCTCGCTGATGATACTTACGGTCTTGGCTCGTCTCTTTGGCATTAATAATCAAAAAGCCACTGACATTGCGTTTAATCCGATTGAGCGAATCCACGGTACGTTTTATACGGTCAGCTTGGCTTTTCATATTACTTTCATCAGTCACTAAGAGTGTTTGTGTTGCCAGCGATGACAATACTAACGTTTCTGCTAGTCCTGAAGCAGGTGCTGAGTCAATGATGACAAAGTCAAAACGTTGTGATGCTTGGCCAACCAAATAGGCCATTTTCTCACTACTTAACATACGCATTGGATCGTCTTTGTAGTTGCCTGCTGTGATAACAAACAGGTTAGTGATTGCTTTAATCGTCTGGGTAATGCCTACCAAGTCGGTTTCATTGCCTAAATATTCTGACAAACCAGTGGCATTGGGTATACCAATTTTCTTATGTATTGATGGTAGGCGCAGGTCTGCATCGATGAGTAGTACACGTAGCCCCATCTGTGCATAGGCGCATGCTAGGTTACAGGCGGTGGTGCTTTTGCCTTCGCCTTCCAATGCACTGGTGACCAGTAATACCTGATCCTCTTCTTGACTCTGCTGAAATCGCATATTAGCCGCAAAGAGCCGATAAGCTTCAGCAAACTGACTATTAGGTGCCATTTTTGAGGCTAAAGACAGGTTGCGTTTTGATACTCTATCAGGTTTTGGGATAGACCCCAGTACTGATAAGCCAGTTAGGTTTTGCAAATCGTCAGGTGTTTTAATGGATTGATCAAGTGAATCTCTTAAAAACGCCAAGCCTAAACCTAATAATAATCCAGCTAAGGTGCCCACTAATACGTTCAATTTAGGGTTAGGGCGATATTTTTTCAACGGCTCTCGGGCAGGATCAATAATGGTGATATTGCTGGTGTTGGCACTGGCTGATGAGGCCACTCCAACTTCTTCTAAACGCTGCAATAGTCCGTTATAAAGCAAACCACTGGAATCAACATCGCGTTTTAACGTGTTGTACTCTGTGCTATTGCCCTGAAGCGAATAAAGCTTCTTGTTAAAGCTATTGACCTCTGAGCGTAGTTTATTTTCTTGGCGTTTAGCTGACTCAAAGTCAGACTCTAATGAGCTTTTGATCGTGTTGAGTTCTGCCTGAAGCTGTCGTTTAGTCCCGTTGACCTGCTGTAACAAACGCTGCATGTCAGGATAGCCTGGTTTAAACAGTTTTAACTTTTCTTGATATTCACTTTCCAGCGTTACCAAGCGGCCTTTTAAGCTGGTAATAACAGGGTTAGTAATGACCGTTGAGACAGTGCCAGTGTTCTGCATTTCTCGGTAGGTACTTTCAGCTGCGGTGCGGCGGATTTCTGCATTAACCAATGCGGCACTTAAGTTATTAAGTTTTTGCACATAGCGGCTTTGGTTTTGATCGATATTTAAAATGCCATTCTCATTAGAATAGGCAACCAGTTTTTTCTCAGCTTCTTGCAGACCCAAACGTGCTTTTTCAAGCTCGCTTTTTAAGAACTCTTTAGCGTACTCTCCCGTTTCACTTTTTGTATCGATTTGTAATTGGATAAAGCTGTTAACAATGCTATTAACGGTGTTCTTCGCTTCTGTGGGGGAGGTTGCTTCGAAAAATATTTGCACTAAATGGGTTTCATTGATGGCCTGTATTTGGAGCTTTTCCGCAAATAAGTCAGTGATATCAACTTTGGGTTTAGGCACGCCTCCTGCACCTGATTCATCTTCCAGTTGAAAATATTTACCTAGATCAGGCAATGCAAGCATTTCAAAAAAAGGTTTTAATTTTTCAGGTGGTTCATTGGCT
>JBMZDT010000325.1:0-3333 GCA_049614505.1 Leucothrix sp. | reverse complement strand
ATGGGGTGATAACGCCGACAAAACTTGCCAGTACGTGCTGTAGTGCTCCAAACACCGCAGAGCCAAACGCGGGCCGATCATCAACGCCATAGATGATATCGGGATTTGTATTCGTTTCGGACATAAGCCCTCCTCCTTCCGTTTAAAAAAACTTACTCAGTGATGATGATTTCATACTCTGGAAAAGGAAACTCATCACAGTTATTTCCTTCACCTCCTCGATCTACAACGATCATGCGCTGATCCTTATCGAGGAATAACATTGGCATATGCCAAATATTGCTATGGTAATTAACGCCTTGATAACCATTACTAATAAAGGCTTTAATTTGCTCCGGTTGTGGCGAGTCAGTAGGTTCTGCAACAGCCACAACAATTGGAGTATTGTCCATCGGTATAAACGCCTGACTACCCAGCGGGTGGCGTTCTATCAGTGGTAACGTATAAGGCAAACTGGATAGATTGTTACAAGTCACAATACTGATCAGCGGACGCCCATTATCTCCACCAATCTCAACCGTACCGAGGTCATTATGACGCTCAACCGTACCTTGATTGATTGGGAAATGATTAGCCCCTTCTATCTCAATAACATCACCAAACGGTTTAAACGCTTGTTGGGTTAAAGGTGCTAATTGAATCTTTATTTGCTGCATGAAATGCCCCCTAAAAGTCCTATTCGCCCGCTTTATTCGCCAGAGGCAATCGCATCTAAACGAAAGCGAGCAATTTTGTTAATTTCATTAACCGCAGTTTGAAATTCAGTATCAGGATCGTTAGGTAAACGCTCTACAAATGACCCAAAGATCATGTGCCGGTTGCTACCTTTAACGGCCATGATAAAGGGAAAGCCAAACTTAGCTTTGTAGGCATCATTAAACGTTTGAAACTGCTCAAACTCTTCTGGTGTACACTCACTAATGCCTGCACCAGCTTGTTCTGAGGTTGACTCCGCCGTTAGCTCGCCATTGATCGCCGCTTTGCCAGCCAAGTCTGGGTGAGCGTTGATCAAGTCAAGTAAACGCTTATGATCAGCATTGGCGATGACCGTTATCATCGACTCACTCAGACCCTCTGAGGTGTTGTGCTGTTCTGTAAGTCCCGATTCAAAAGCAGTTTGTGCAACCCATGGAGAGTGCTCATACACACCGCCAAAAACTTCAAGGAAGCTGGCTAAATCCATTTCCATTGGTGAATTGGGGAAAGTCAGTAATGAACTACTCATCAGCTTAATCCTTCAGGTTTGTGGTTTTCTATCCAGTGATTGGCAATATCTGCCCGGCGACACAACCACGCATCATCGTGGCTTTGAACATAATCAAGGAAACGCGCTAGTGCTGTTGCTCGTCCAGGGCGGCCAACTAAGCGGCAATGCAAACCAATTGACATCATTTTTGGTGCGTGCTCACCTTCTGCGTACAACATGTCAAAGCTATCTTTTAAGTAAGTAAAGAATTGCTCACCCGTGTTAAAGCCCTGGTTCGTCGCAAAGCGCATGTCATTGGCATCAAGAGTATAAGGCACCATAAGCTGGGCCTTATCGTAGGTGCTATCCCAATACGGTAAGTCATCCGCATAACTGTCCGCGTTATAGAGAAAATCTCCTTCCTCGGCAGCAATGCGGTGAGAGTTAGGGCTACATCGTCCTAAGTACCAGCCCTGTGGACGTGATCCTGTTACGCGGGTGTGGATTTCAATAGCGGTTTGCATGTGTTCACGCTCTACCGCTTCATCAATGTTCTGATAATCAATCCAACGATAACCGTGACTGGCAATTTCCCAGTCTGCTTTAAGCATCGCTTCAACCACTGCTGGATTGCGGCCTAATGCCATGGCCACGCCAAATACCGTCGTAGGAATTTGACGTTCTGTAAACAGCCGATGTAAACGCCAAAATCCAGCACGAGAACCATACTCGTAAATAGATTCCATGTTCACATGACGCTGACCGACAAAAGCAGGCGAACCGATTATTTCTGATAAAAACGCCTCAGATGCCGCATCACCATGCAAAATACAGTTTTCGCCACCCTCTTCATAATTGATCACAAACTGCACAGCAACACGTGCTTTATTCGGCCAGTTAACCTGAGGCGGTTGGTCAGCGTAGCCAACTAAATTCCGAGGGTAGTAGTTCGTTTGCATTTACTGCTTTGCTCCTGCTTTATACCATTGCCCAATAAATGCACGTTCGTCGTCCGTCATCTTGGTCATATTCGCAATAGGCATCGCTTTACTGATAACTGACTGCTGGTAGATGCTGGCAGCGTGCTTTGCAATATCTTGAGGCGTAACTAAATTGATGCCTTTTGGAGCGGCTGCAAAACCAGGCTGCGTAGGCTTTGCTGCATGGCAAGACGCACAACGCACTTTGACAATACTTTGAACTGCGGTGAATGTCTTCGCAGATTCACTTGGGCCACTTGCAACAGCAGTGGCGCTAGTCGCAGGTGCTAATGTTGGTGCTGCGGCTTGCTTTGACTCCATAATTGGGCTCATACCAATGAAGCATAAGAACAATAACCCGCCTGCCACGTAAATCGGTGTTTTCGATGCTTCACCGAAGTGACGCTTCACAAAATAAACACGGATAAGCGCACCAGCTACCGAAATCAGGATCAACAACAACCAGTTCCACGCACTACCATACGTCATGGCGTAGTGGTTACTGATCATCGTAAACAATACAGGCAGTGTGAAGTAGGTATTGTGAACCGAGCGCTGTTTAGCATTAGCGGCATACTTAGGGTCTGGTACTGTGCCTGCATTCGTCGCATCCACTAAAGCTTGCTGCCCTGGCATAATGACGAAGTAAACATTCGCCGCCATAATGGTACCCAACATGGCACCAAAGTGAATGAAAGCACCGCGACCACTGAATACGTGGGTTAGGAAGAAAGCCATAATCACTGTAAATGCAAACACTGCCGCACTCAGGTGCTTTTCATCTTGTCCCCATTTTGACTTACACAGGTAATCATACGCCCACCAGCCAAAACCTAATGTTCCTGCACCCATGACAACCGCTGCTGACTTACTAATGTCCGCAACACTAGGGTCTATCAGGTAAATCTCAGCGCTGTACCAATAAATCAGCGCCAGCATGAACATACCTGACATCCAAGTGGTGTAAGCTTCCCATTTAAACCAATGCAATACCTCTGGCATCTTTTTTGGGGCAACTTTGTATTTTTGTGCGTTATAAAAACCGCCGCCATGCAGTGCCCATAGCTCACCACCAACACCCTTATCTGCGATATCGGGATCTTTTGGGGCATGTAAATGATTGTCTAACCAAACAAAATAGAATGACGCACCAATCCATGCTATTCC
>JBMZDT010000324.1:0-3353 GCA_049614505.1 Leucothrix sp. | reverse complement strand
CGTGTGCATAGCGAATCTTCGCGTCTGGCAGCATGCCTCTGAGATCATCAGCTGTTTTGGCAATGCTCTTTACTTCATTGTGGAGGAAGTAAACCTGACCGCCACGAGACAATTCACGCGCACAAACTTCCTGAATGGTATTGGTATCCCATTCATTAATGAAGGTTTTGATGGCGTGTCTGGCTGCGGGTGGCGTGGCGATTATGGATAAATCACGTAGACCCGACAGCGACATATTCAAGGTTCTTGGGATGGGCGTTGCCGTCATGGTTAGCATGTCGACATTGGCGCGCATTTTCTTGAGCATTTCCTTGTGGCGCACCCCAAAGCGATGCTCTTCATCCACAATGACCAAGCCAAGGTCTTTAAATTCGACATTGCCCTGAATCAATTTGTGCGTGCCGATAACAATATTGATTTTACCGCTAGCAAGTCGGTCTAGTGTTTCTTTGGTGGACTTGGTGGTGCCAAAGCGAGAAAGCGAGGCAATTTCAAAAGGCCAGTCCGCAAAGCGATCTCTAAAGTTTTGTGTGTGTTGCTGCACAAGTAGGGTGGTCGGTGCGATCATCGCAACCTGCTTGCCAGCATTTGCAGCGACAAAAGCAGCTCGCATCGCAACTTCTGTTTTACCAAAGCCTACATCACCACAGACTACCCGGTCCATTGGGCGCGGCGTGCAAAGATCAACGACAACGGCTTCGATGGCGGCTGCTTGATCAGGCGTTTCTTCAAAACCAAAGGCTTCAGAGAATAGATTGTACTCCACTTCATCCAAGGCATAGGGATAGCCTTTCTGGGCGGCACGGTGGGCATGAATTTCCAATAGCTCAGCGGCGATGTCATGTGCTTTCTGGGCGGCTTTCTTCCTCGCCTTGTCCCATTGGTCATTGCCTAGCTTGTGTAGTGGTGCTTTGTCCGCACTGGTGCCAGTATAGCGACTGATTAAGTGCAGTGATGCAACGGGTACATACAGTTTGGCTTTGTCAGCATATTCCAGCGTAATGAATTCTTGAGCGATACCGCCGGCATCTAGCTTCTGCATGCCTAGATAACGACCCACACCATGCTCTTCGTGTACCACGGGGGAGCCTTCGGTAAGGTCGGTTAGGTTGCGAACAATGGCGTCAGCATCGCGAGTCGGCTTGCGGCGGCGGCGCTTTTGCTGAACTTGTTGTCCAAATAACATGGACTCTGGAATGACAGCGAGCGACTGTGTTGGGTCTTCATTTAATAACCATAGCCCATCTTCTAATGGCGCTGTGGTAACCGATACTGGCTCGGTACCATCAATGAACTCTTTCCAAGTGTCTTGGGTGTGAGGTGTGAAATGATTGTCACGCAGCAGGCCGATTAGGTTCTCTCGACGACCTGCTGAGTCGGCTGTAAATAACAGGCGGCCCGCGTGTTGCTTAAGGAACTGCTGCAACAGCATGAGTGGTGATTCACTGCGAGCTTGCAATAGCATCGATGGCAAGGTGCGTGTTGGGTAGTTATGGCAAGGCTCGGACTGCTCAAAACTTGAGGTTTCGATACGTCGTAAGTTTTCTAGTTGATCAAATAAGCTATCAGCGCTTAGGAATAAGCGTTCTGGTGGCAAAATAGGGCGTTCGACATCGTGGCGTCGCTGTTCATGACGCTCATTGACGCTTGTTTCAAAGTTTTTAGCTGCCTCTTGGACCTCTTCACTGTAAATGACGAAGGTCTTATCCGGTAAATAATCGAACAGTGTGGCGGTGTGGTCAAAAAATAGCGGCAAGTAGTATTCGATGCCAGCGGGTAAAGTGCCTTGCGTAACATTGTCATAGATCATGCTACGGGCAAGATCGCCCCCTAACTGCTCGCTGTAATTTTTACGGAAAGTATTGATGCCATCAGTGTTTAGTGGGAATTCGTGTGCTGGTAATAACTCAAAAGATTCTAGGTGATCTGCGGTGAGCTGATCTTCCGTGTTGAAGGTGCGCAGGCTATCAATCTCATCATCAAATAAATCGATACGGACGGGTTTGTTTGAACCCATGGGGTAAAGATCAATGAGTGATCCGCGACTGCTATATTCGCCGTGTTCATAGACTTGCGTAACGTGCCGGTAACCTGCCGCTTCTAATTGCTGCCGAAAGGCATCGATGTTTAAAGTGCCGCCTTTGTGCAAGATCAGGGCATGTTGATTCACATAATCAACGGGTGCCAAGCGTTGCATTAAAGTGGAGATCGGGACAATTAACACGCCTTGCTCGGTACGCGGTAAGTGGTGCAGCGCTTTTAGGCGATCTGAAATTAGTTCATCGTGTGGTGAGAATACATCGTAGGGCAGTGTTTCCCAGTCAGGGAAAATTTGTACGTTATCTAAGCCAGAATAAAACTGTACTTGTGACTGGGTTACGTAGGCGCTATGGGTGTCTGGGGTGACAACGACAATTAGACCTTTAAAGTCACGACTAGCATTTGCAATCAATAATTCTTGTGCAGAGCCGTGCAGCTTCCCCCAACTAATTAGCTTGCTGTTCTTGGAAGGATAAACCGGATTCAGAGTCGGAGTGGGCATAGCGGCTTCGATCGAAAAGCGGCAATTGTACGCGTATTTACGGTGAGTTGCGATGCTAAATAAGCTATCATCTGGAATCGTAAATACTAGCACAGGGACTTAAGTGTGAGCCAAGTGGTTATGGAGTTGAAAGGTGAAATGTCAATGCTCAACGTATTGCATTTGCACAGTACTGATTTGTCAGAAATCTGCCAGCAATTGGAAGCAAAGCGCGATGAGGTTCCGGCATTTTTCCAAAATAGCCCGGTCATTGTCGACTGCACGAATGTTGCCGATGTGCTGTCTGAGGTTGATTTGCCTGCACTGAAGCAGAAGCTTTCTGACTTATCATTTGTTCCAGTGGGAATAAGAGGCATTGAGCCAGAGCAACAAGTGATGGTAACTAATGCTGGCTGGCCAACGTTGCGCTCGGCTGCTAAGAAAAAGGTGAAGTCAGAAGAGGGTACGGATTCAATTGCTCAGGCTAGTGATGAGCCTGTGAAATCTGATCAACCACGACAAGCGCCTAGTAAGGCCGAGGGCAACTCTACGGAGGTGTTTGAGAAGCCTGTTCGTTCAGGACAACAAGTGTATGTTGACTCAGGGGATGCAGTATTGTTGACACATACTAGTGCTGGCTCAGAAGTAATGGCAGGTGGTTCGATTCATGTTTACGGCGCAATCCGCGGCAGGGTATTGGCAGGAGTGCATGGTGATGTTTCTGCTCGCATCTTTTGTAAGTCACTGGATGCCGAATTGATTGCGATCGCTGGGTGCTATCAATTGTTGGATGAAGGCAATACCGATTTGCGCGGAAAACCAGCAATGATTC
>JBMZDT010000323.1:0-3360 GCA_049614505.1 Leucothrix sp. | reverse complement strand
TGACAATTTCATCCAAGGGGTTTGTTTCGCTACCACCACCATGTGCCCCACGCGGGTTAGGGTTTTGCGGCTCTAGTTCCGTCTCCACACCATCCAACGCAATCGTCTGCCCTAGCTTCACGCGCTCTAAGCCATACGAATTTAAATCAACCGAGTCGAGAAGCTCATCAAGTAGTACCGCATCAGGGTCTTGCACATGCAAATTTGGGATCAAGCCTTTCAAGAACCAAAACAACTTCTCCCATACCACCATTTCATAAGGCATGATCGACGCCATCTGGCCGTAGATCTTAACGAATTGCTTCGCTTTGATCTTAAAGTCAATTTTATCCTCATTCCCCAGCTCCAACTGACAGTTAAACCTGTCCGCAGCGATATCGATGATAGGCGTCAAGCTATCAAATGGTTCATTATTAAAGTAGCGCGTTACAAAGTCCTCGACCTCGTACCACTCATAAACACCCACATCATCCATGGCATCTTTCAGCTCATGCAAAACATTGATATCAGTCGCCTTAGATAACGAAGTAGCGGTGTAAAACGGATCAAACGCCGCCTTGATATCATCAACAGAATTAAAGAAATCCAGCACAAACAAATCTTCTGTTTTCTTACCCAACTTTGGTGCAGAGCGGTTCAAACGTGACAGAGCTTGCACACACATCACATCCGCTAATTTCTTATCGACATACATGGCGCACAGCTTAGGTTGGTCAAAACCCGTTAGGTATTTATTAGCCACGACCAACAGTCGATATTCATCCGTATCAAACTTATCTTTAGTCTCACCCTCAGCAAAGCCATTCATCTCTGCTTCGCTGTACTCAATACCGTCTACTTCTTTCATGCCAGAAAACGCAATCGCAACTTTGAATGGATTCCCCTGAGCATCCAACAACTTACAAATCGCCTTATAATATCGAATAGCCGTTTCGATATTTTGTGTAACCACCATGCCCTTACCTTTGCCTTTCAGCTTCTTGGTATTCACAACATGCGGGACAAAGTGCTCCAGCATAATTTCTGCTTTGGTATTGATGGTTTGTTGACTAGTTTCCACATAAGCGCGCAGTTTCTTTTGCGCTTTCTTGGTATCAAATTCGGGGTTTTCCTGAATCGACTTTTCAATCTCGTAATAGCTTTTATAGGTCGTGTAGTTAGCTAGCACATCAAGGATAAACCCCTCCTCGATTGCCTGCTTCATGGAGTACAAATGAAATGGCTTAAAGCTACCGTCAGGCTGTGGCTGCCCAAATTTCTCAAGCGTGGTGTTCTTAGGCGTTGCAGTGAACGCTAGATAAGAGGCATTGCCACGCATCTTACGTGACTGCATCGCTTGCACAATTTTATCCTGCGTGTCCTCGACTTCTTCAATCGCAGCCTTGCCCATCACTCGGTTCATATTATCATGCGCAGAACCAGACTGAGAGCTGTGCGCTTCATCAATAATCACTGCAAAACGCTTCTCGCTCAAATCAGCAATACCATCAATAATGAACGGGAACTTCTGAATGGTTGTGATAATGATTTTCTTACCACCCTCAAGCGCTGACTTAAGCTCAGACGACTTGTACGCAGGCGCGACGATGTTCTTCACTTCAGAAAAGTCTTTGATATTGTCGCGCAACTGCTTATCTAACAAACGTCGGTCTGTCACCACAATCACTGAATCAAACAAGGGCTGATCCAGCCCGCGACTACCCGGCACATCGGCGCTATTCGGATAAGTCTCAATGAGTTGATACGCTGCCCAAGTAATCGAATTCGACTTTCCAGAGCCCGCAGAGTGCTGAATCAAATAAGTCTGCCCAACGCCCTGCTCTTCAATATCGGCAATCAGCTGGCGAACCACGTCCAGCTGATGATAGCGTGGAAAAAACAATGTGCGCTTGTTAAACGCTTCTTTACTACTGCCATCAAAACGAACAAAGTGCTGAATAATATTGGCAATGCTTTTTTTAGCAAACACCTCCTGCCACAAATAAGCCGTTTTATGGCCGCTAGCATTCGGTGGGTTCCCTTGCCCATGATTATGACCTTTATTAAACGGCAAAAAGAACGTGCGCTTCCCCGCTAGCTTGGTCGTCATGTAAACCTCGTCCGTGTCCACTGCCATGTGAACTAGGCAGCGCCCAAAGTTTAGTAATGGTTGGCTAGCATCCCGGTCATTGCGATATTGCTTTTGTCCGTGATAGCGAGCAGTTTGGTTCGTCCATGCGTTTTTCAGCTCCAAAGTGATTAAAGGAATGCCGTTAATAAACAGCACCATATCAATCTCTTGCAGCGGGTTCGCCTGCGAATAATGCAATTGGCGGGTACAGCTAAACAGATTATTAGCAAAGCTACTCTGCACCTGCTCGCTACTACTGGCTAATGGCGCGGGATACATTAGGGTAAAGTGCGCATCATCTACACTCAGGCCTTTTTTCAAGAGATGCAAAATACCATGTTTTTTGATCAGTCGGTCGAAGCGCTCATAAATTTTGCGTTGCCAATCATTTGGGTTATTTCGCTGAATTTTCTCCAGCTCTTTCTCTTGCGTATTTTTCAAAAACGCCCAAAAGAATCGCGTATCAAGCGCGTATTGCTTGTCGAAGTCAGCGTGATGACCTGCTAGATAAAAACGATTGCTCAAATCGCGTGGTGCTTCCTGAGTGCCGTCTTTTAGCTCCTCTAAGCAGGTGCCGGTCAGGTATTTTTCAATGGCGGCTTCTAATGCTTGTTCATTGGTTTTACTGACCATCCTTCCCTTCCTCACTGGCATTATTATCGGGCAAAAATTCTGCTTCGATCTCTTCGACACTAGGCAAGCTAGGCTTTAAGTCATCCGGTAATGCTTTCGTCAACTGATACTCGGAAACGCCGATAGGCTTTTGGATGTCACTAAGCGCGTACTCCACCACAAGGCTATCTTTACTTTTACACAGTAAAATACCAATCGTTGGCTCATCCCCTTCACGACGTAACTGCTCATCAACCGCCTTAATGTAAAAATTTAGCTTGCCTGCATGCTCAGGTTCAAAATCAACGATTTTGAGTTCAATCACAACATGGCAATGCAACTGGGTATGGTAAAACAGCAAGTCCAAATAAAACTCGCGATCACCCACACTGATGGGTACTTGTCGTCCAACATAAGCAAACCCTGCGCCTAGCTCTAACAAAAACTGTGTTACGTGCTGAACTAAGCCCTTTTCAAGATCACGCTCGTTATAGTCCTTGCGTAAGGTTAAAAAGTCGAAAACATACGGATCTTTCAGCGACTGCTGGGCTAAGTCCGACTGTATGGCGGGTAGCGTCTTTTCAAAGTTACTGAGCGCTTTACTATCGCGCTGCCACAAACCAGATTCTATCTGATGG
>JBMZDT010000322.1:0-3367 GCA_049614505.1 Leucothrix sp. | reverse complement strand
TGACGCCCTGCTTCACTGGCTAGCCCTACGCTGGTCTGTTGCGCTGTTTCCACCGCTGCCTGAACAGCCTGATCATACACACTGCGCTCTACTAACATTCGCGTTGGCGCATTACAAGACTGCCCCGTGTTATTGAAACAATGGCGCACACCACGCACCACAGCCTTGTCATCTGCATCGGCAAAGACAATATTCGCGCCCTTGCCACCTAGCTCTAAACTCACACGTTTGATGGTATCTGCCGCTGCCTTACTGATTAGCGTGCCAGCGCGTGTCGAACCCGTGAATGAGACCATATCAATATCAGGGTGTGCAGATAACTGACTACCAACCCCAACGCCATCACCATTGACTAGGTTAAACACGCCCGCTGGAAAGCCCGCAGCATCAATCATTTCTGCCAGCAGCAACGATGACAGAGGGGCAATTTCGGATGGCTTCAATACGCAGGTGCAGCCCGCAGCAAGTGAGTTAGCTACCTTCAGAATGACCTGATTCATTGGCCAGTTCCATGGGGTAATCAACGCTGTCACACCAATTGGCTCATAGTGGATTCGATCGTTTGGTGCTTGCTCGTTTAAACCGCGCTCAAACTCAAAATTTTCCAACTCACGCATCGCCGTTTTCAGGTGACCAATGCCCGCACCCGTCTGTGCTGCCTGTGACATAGCAATGGGCGCACCCATTTCGGTGGAAATCGCCTGTGCCATTTCGTCACTGCGGTTTTGGTACTGCTCCAGAAACGCCCCAAGATAGTCCAACCGTTGTTCCTTACTGGTTTGGCTCCAACGATCAAACGCCGCTTTGGCAGCCGCAACAGCAGCGTTGGTATCAGCCTCAGAGCCTAATGTGATGCTCGCGGCAACCGCTTCAGTTGAAGGGTTAATGACATCAAATGGCTGACCACCCTGTGAATCTGTCCATTGGCCATTGATGTAGTGCTGCGTTGTATTCATTTAAATTCCTTGTGTTTAGCTCAGGTGCGTCATTTGATTAAGAAGATTCTATTATGCCAGCCATTGCTATTAAAAACATACCTAGCAAAGCCTAGACGGATGCAATTAATGCCATCAATCACTAACAAGAATATCAATAACCGCCTTTAAACCATCATCCGTCTTTTCAACATCGACTGAAGCAATTTGAGTATTGCCACCTGACAACATCAAATTAATGCCATCGGCAATTTTGGTTCGTCGAATCACGCTGCGGGTATATCGTTTGAGTTCTTTGGTATCAATCGGTCGTTCGTCTTCCATCTCTAATCCAGACGTGCCTCTGACCTCTTTCATAATGCCTTCAGCTTCATCTGCTTGGATATACGCCTTAGAAATTTCTTTTAGTTCGCCCAACGACAAACTATCAGCGCCTTGCATTCCTTCTTCTATTTTTTGGCCAAACTCCACTGCGTCAGCAGGCGATTCCACTTTTACTGAGACCGCTTTTAGGAAGTCTCCCGCCGCTTTTGCTGTCACCCGAGGCGTGCCCGCTGGGACAGCATTTAAAAATGTCTCCAACCAGTACTTCGTTTTTTTACTCAAGGAATCAATTACATGCACTGTCTGCCCACCTGACAGAATCAACGCACCTTTCTGCACCTTATCCAACGAAATACCGATACGTTCAACAAGGCTCAAGGTACCTTCTACCTCTTCGATGTCTAAATAGTTGCTACGCCCTTCAATCTTAAAGCACCCTAGCGCCTGCTCGGAGCCATCTGTAGACAGCACACCATCAAACAAAATAGTAATGAACTCACCACCCACAATATTCGGATGGGTCGATGCGGTATACAGATGCTTAGCAATATTTTCGGTTGATGCCTTAAACGACTCTTTGTCATTGAAAATAGCATTGGCATAGTGATAAACCGTATTCAACGCCAAGTCTGACTCATGATGCAGTTGGTAGACCTGCGCATCATCAACCATCGGTTCCAGATAACTCTTTATAAGCAAACTATCTAATGTTGGTGTTCTTTTCGCCTCATCGGGTGAAAACTGGTACCCCTCTTCCCTAGCCTTATTGCCAATGCGATGGACAATAACCTTACTAATAGTAGTATTACTAATATCAATCATTTTTCTATCCTAATGAGTAATCATGCGGCTTCTAGAACGTTGCACATCTTAACATCGCTTGATCGTCCTCCTATATTTAAAAAACCTTCAACAAGTAAAATTAATGGGGTATGTTGATAAAAGATTAAACATAAAATCAATACCATTCATTTTGACTATTTGAGAGCAAGTTATGTTGATAACTACCCCAAATCCAAAATATAAAGCTCAGTATGTCGGTACAAAATTAAGCTGTTATCACAATGATCGTCTCATGGCCACTATCAAGGTAAAAAGCATATTAGATGCCAGAGCTATACTGAATGACTGGGCTCGCTTGAACATCAGCATCGAAGACGTCGTTCACTTCCGCAAGATTGCTAAAAACTTTGTTGGCTGCACCGTAGATGATATCCGGTACGCAGCGGATGGAGAGACCGTCCTAATCAATGGAAAACAAATTGAGCATATTTAAACCTGCAAGAATCACGACTCACTTGTATCACGCAAATGCTTGATTCTAAGTAGCTGGGCAGGTAGTTTAGAATGATCTAAATGATCCATTAATAACCTTCGAGTAACTAATGAGCCTGCCATTACCTGACTCACTTTGGGCCAAAACAGCGACCCCTTGCCCTCAACAGCCTCCGCTTCAAGGCGATATCACGGCTGATGTTGCAATTATTGGCGCAGGCTTCACTGGGCTACGCGCCGCACTCGAATTAAGCCAGCAGGGTGTCGATGTCGTCGTGGTTGATGCAGGCCAAATTGGCTGGGGTGCTTCGGGTAGAAATGGCGGACAAGTTAACCCTATTGGCCATGAATCACCTATTGCTATCGAGAAAAAATGGTCAAAGCGTTATGGTAAAACGCAAGGAAAGGCACTTGCCGAGCGCTTTTCTCAGCTCTACTTAAATGCTGCTGATGAGCTCTTTGATCTTGTTAATAAACACAATATTGCGTGTGATGCTGAGCAAAATGGCTGGATTCGTAGTGTGCATGGGCCTGCGGCTGAGGCAAGCTTTCACGAGATGTTTAAAGGCTGGCACGATGCAGGCGCTGACATTGACATGCTCACCGCGTCAGAAGTAGAGAACATGAGCGGGTGCAAAGGCTATGGCATCGGCTGGATTGCTAAACGCGCAGGTACTGTACAACCCCTATCGTATGTTCGAGGCCTTGCCAATGCAGCTCTCAAGGTAGGGGCCGCTGTTCATAGCGACACGTATATAAAAACACTGGAGCAACACAACGGCAAGTGGAAGCTCCAAGCAGCCCGCGGTTCAATTACAGCTGACCAAGTTTTA
>JBMZDT010000321.1:0-3387 GCA_049614505.1 Leucothrix sp. | reverse complement strand
GCGGACTCACTTTAAGTGCCCAAATGTATTGCGAAAGCAAAGGAGATTATTACGAACTGTTGAACGTTGAAACCATTACGATGGATGACTTAGATTAACCCAATGACTTACGACTACATTGTCATTGGTGGTGGTATTGTAGGTGTTTCTACAGCTTGGCAGTTGAAGCAGCGCCAACCCAACAAACATATCCTACTACTAGAAAAAGAAGCGGCTTATTCACGACACCAAACAGGACACAACAGCGGTGTCATTCATGCAGGCGTCTATTATGCACCAGGCAGTTTAAAAGCCAGGTTCTGTCGCGAGGGTGTAGCGGCCACTATAGCGTTTTGTCAGCAACACGACATCCCTTATGAGCAATGTGGCAAGCTATTGGTCGCTTGCAATGAGATTGAATATCAACGAATGCAGGCACTGTTTGAACGCTGCCATGAAAACCAACTGGATGTTGAGTGGCTAGATGAGGCACAGCTCAAACTACGTGAGCCAAATATTTCAGGCATTGGGGGAATATTGGTTAAGACAACCGGGATTGTGGACTACCAACGCATGACTAGCACAATGGCCGAGCAATTCACCGCAATTGGTGGTGAGGCGTTGCTACAGCATGAAGTTGTAGCGTTGCAGGAACATGCTGACTGTATTGATGTTACTGTTAGCACGCCAACGGTGAGTAAACAGTTTCAAACCAAATTCCTCATTACCTGCTCTGGTCTAATGGCCGACCGTACGACACGTATGCTAGGGGTTGAAACAGACTTTCAAATTATTCCGTTTCGAGGTGAATATTACCAACTTCCCACTAAGTACAATAATCTCGTTAATCACCTGATTTATCCCATACCTGACCCCGATTTACCTTTTTTAGGTGTACACCTAACGCGAATGATAGATGGTTCAGTCACCGTTGGGCCAAACGCCGTTCAAGGCTGGAAGCGTGAGGGCTATGGCAGGATTAATATTAATCTTCGTGATATTTGGGACATGGTGCGGTTTAGCGGGTTTTGGCATGTCCTTCGTCGGCATTGGAAAACAGGCTTAAAAGAAACTAAAAACTCTTGGTTTAAATCCGGCTATTTACGCGAAGTGCAAAAATACTGCCCGCAGCTGTCTATTCATGACCTGCAACCTTACCCAGCAGGTATTCGCGCTCAGGCAGTATTAAAGGATGGAACCTTGGTACACGACTTTTTATTCACAGAAACTGCACGCAGTCTGCATATTTGTAATGCACCATCACCCGCAGCCACCTCTGCAATCCCGATTGGTGAATATATTTGTAATAAGGTGTTAGCCAAATAATGTTTTTTATTCTCTCCAAAATACTCGCGTTCTTTATCGTTCCCATTAACTTTCTATTTGTTTTGACATTGCTGTGGTGGTTTTCATCTGTAAAGCTTAGTAAACCTGTTTTGTCAAAATGCTTAATGTACTTCACACTAATCACTTGGCTTGTTGTTGGGTATTATCCTGTGCCGGATTACTTGCTATCGCAGCTAGAAAATACCTACCCCCAAACTAAAGTCAACTCAACAGATCTCGTAGGGGTAATTGTTCTTGGAGGGGGTGAGGGAAAAGGCACTATTGCAAAAGCTAGAAACGAAGCATCATTAAGTCGGGCTGCCGAAAGATTGAGTGAAGCCGCAAAATTGAGCAAACAGAACCCTCAACTGAAGGTTTTATATACTGGACATACAAGTAAAATATTCCATATCGGCTGGTCTGGCTCTGACATTGCTAAAAAGTTTTTAAGTGACCAAGGAGTACCCGCTGACAAAATCCTTTTAGAAGGAAGGTCTAGAAACACCTATGAAAACGCAGTCTTATCAAAAACATTTTTAGAACAGGCAGAAAACCAAGGTCGCTGGGGCCTCATCACTTCCGCTGCGCACATGAATCGCTCCATGAAAATCTTTGAAAAGGTGGGGCTGGGTGATCGCCTAACGCCTATTCCGGTTGACTATGAAACCTCTGGAGAACCGAACTGGTGGCGTTTTGATTTGAAAGACGGTAATGATTTATGGCGCAATTACCTTCACGAAACCATTGGAACTTGGGTATATCGTTTAACGGGCAAGCTATAATAAGGCAATGAAATGTTTCTTATTGCTGTTATTACTTATTCCACTTAACACATGGTCAGCAAGCTACCCCACGAGCGACGCGGATTGCGCCGGATATCCACGAGCGAATATCGAAACCAAGGCTGGTCTCTGTGTTGGGGTGGTAGCACAGGCCAATGATCAAATAACATGGCGTAAACCTCGCCGCATTGTTCAAGTGCCTAATACCAAGCAATTCATTGTGACCGATATGGGCGGCTGGACACGCGAGCGTGGCAAAGTTTGGCTACTGGACACTGCCACAAAACCTGCAAAGCTCACCTCATTAATAGATAAACTAAAACTTCCGCATGGGCTCGCTATCGGGCCAAAAGGCCTGTTTTATGTTGGCGAAACAGATCGTATCTTTCGATTCCAACTTCAGGGCAAAAAAGCAGTCAATATTGAAACGGTTGTTAGCCGTTTACCTGATTTTAAAAAGCATAGCCATCCACTGACGCACTTTATTTTTGATCAGCACAATAACTTAGTCATCAATGTCGGTGCACCAAGTGACCAATGCCAAGCCGACAAACACGCAGTGCTTTGCTCGTCCGTTAACAATACACTGGACACTCATGCAGCCATTCGCCGTTACCCCTACATTGCTGAGGCGAATGTATGGGGCATTGAATATGAGGTCATTGCCTACGGCTTACGTAACTCAATGGCACTGGCTAGTCATAAAACAGGCACCTTATTACAAGCTGAAAACAGCATTGACCTGCCTGAGTTGCACGAGCCCTTTGAAGAGCTAAACCATATTGAAGAAGGGGAGTTTTACGGTTGGCCTTATTGTTATGATAACGACAAAATCAACCGTTTGTGGCCTACACATGGGCGACGTATCTGCCATGATGCTACTGCGCACAAACGACCTTGGATATTATTACCACCTCATGCGGCACCGCTGGATATGCGCTATTACGACGGTAACATGTTTGAAACCCTTAAAGGAAAGCTGCTGATTAGTTGGCATGGCTACCGTCAAACTGGACATCGCCTAGTCAGTTATTCAGTGGACGAAAAAGGGCTCCCCATACGTTCTAATGCAGCCCACTATCGCGTCGCCCCAGCGCCCGATTCACTTGATCAAAAGTATCGTCAAACAGCGTTTCCATCGGTCGATAATATTGCCCAAGGTGAGGAAATAATCAGCCAATTAAATGCCGTTACTGATATCAGACCACGTGGTAGGCCCGTGGGCATGACCGTCGCTGAAGATGGTTCGATATGGCTATTAGATGATGTTAATAAAGCACTGTTACGGATAGCCAAAGGG
>JBMZDT010000320.1:0-3410 GCA_049614505.1 Leucothrix sp. | reverse complement strand
GTTACTCGATGAATAGGTCTAGCGCGTGGTGTGCTGGAATAAGCGCCTCTGGCCATCTTTGATAGCTCGCTATCAAAGTCAGGGACAGTTGAAGCGTTTACAGCGCACCACGAGCTAGGCCGACCCAGCACTAAAGGAGCAGCCTTGCAAACAGAATACGCCATTAAACCTGTTACTTTGCAAGCCTTAGCCAATCTTGCATGAAGATCCTCTTGGTAGAAGATACGCCAGATTTAGCTGAAGCGATTAGCGAGCGCTTACATGCCGACGGGCATGCCGTAGATTGGCTAACTGATGGCGTTCAGGCTAGCAAACTTCTTACTTATCAACCGTATCATTTAATTATTTTAGACTTAGGGTTACCAAAGCTAGATGGCATGAGCGTCTTAAAACAGCTGCGCCAACGTAAAGATACCACGCCAGTGCTGATACTGACTGCTCGCTCCGGCATCGAAGACCGTGTGGATGCATTGGATCTAGGCGCCGACGACTACTTGGTGAAGCCAGTTGATTTACGCGAACTCTCTGCACGCTGCCGAGCACTGATTAGGCGCAATATTGGCGAAGCTGCAAGTTTAGTTAACTACGGTAACCTCAGCTTTGATCGCGCTGCCGCCAAAGTCCATGTAGAGGGCAACGAAATCGATTTACCCCGTCGTGAGCTTGGCATTCTTGACTTATTGCTTAGCCATCAAGGTCGCACCCTCAGCAAAGGCCAAATCGCTGATCAGCTCTGCTCGCTTGATAATACCGACGAAATGCCCAGTGATAACGCCATCGAACTCTACATCGCTCGCCTGCGTAAAAAGCTAAGCGATAGCAGCGTTCGAATCAAGACTCTCAGAGGCATTGGGTATATGATTTATGTTGAGTAATAGCGGCTCACTGCGCGCCAGACTTGCCGCGCTGTTTGGCATTGTATTGTTAGTCGGTGGGGCGCTGGTGCTATTTGCCACCAGCAATTTCGCAACACAAGCAGCCGATGAAGCCTATGACCGATTACTCGCCAGTGCTGCACTCACCGCCATGGAAAACTTGAGCGTCAAGGATGAGAAGGTTGCATTCGACTTACCCTATGCTTCGTTAGATACGCTCTCTTTGTCTGAAAATGACCGCGTAACCTACCGCCTAAACAGTGAAAGTAATGGCTTGTTAACAGGCTATGACGGCTTACCTGAACCCAACCTCAAAGCCATGACTGAGGATTATAAAAATGGTAAACCTCACTTTTTTACAGCGGCCTATAAAGGTGAAGATTTTCGGTTTATTGTATTAGAACGCTTACTGGTTGAGTCTGGCGTACAAGAAAAAGTCTGGTTACAAATGGGCCAAAGTCGCCTTGCCAGAACACTCTTAGCGCGTGATCTGACGTTAAAAGCCCTAGTCGGCATTATTGCGTTAATCATTCTTGGCTTACTGTTTGTTTGGCTAGCAGCGGGCTGGTCGTTACGTCCCTTATTCAAAGTGGAGGATGAGTTGTTACAACGCCAACCAACCGACCTCAAACCACTCGCCACTCAGGTGCCCAGTGAAGCCACACACTTGGTAGAAGCCATCAATCGCTTCATGCAACGATTACAGCGCAATCAAGACCGTAATCATGCTTTTATTGCTGAAGCCGCACACCAGCTAAGAACCCCGCTAGCTAGCCTACAAGCACAGGCCGAGCTAGCCGCAGAAGACACTGATGCAGAAATTTTTAAAGCAAGGGCTGTGCGCATCCGTCGTAATGCCCAAGAAACCAATAGCCGGATTAATCAGTTACTTAGCTACGCCACCCTAGCCCACCGCGTTGATGTACTCATTCCTGAACCGGTCATCTTGGAAGAAGTCGTTAGTAAATGCTTAGCGGATCTTGCACCGATTGCCATTACTCAAGGTGTTGAATTAAGCTTCGACAACACTTTAGGCAGTGTCAAAGTCACTGCCTACCCTGAAGCGTTGAGAGAAGTCCTGCGCAACCTCGTTGATAACGCCCTAAAGTACGGCCAAGAAAATACAGGACAACAAGCGGTGCATGTCAGCCTTAAAAGCTCAGATAAAGCCAACTGGGTAGAGCTGCTAGTGAGAGACTTTGGCAATGGTTTACCCGAAGAATTACTCCAACAAGTCACTCGGCGCTTTGGTCGCGGTGAGTTTCGTCAACAAGGGGGCAGCGGTTTGGGATTAGCTATCGTTGAGCAAATTGTTCGTGGCTTAGGCGGCAAGTTAGAACTTGAGAACGGCATTCAAGGCGGCCTTAAAGCCCGCTTATTATTACCCGTGAGTACCGGCTAACCATTCCCTGATCTCAGCCTTTCTACAGGATGCTCAAATATGCCCGTAACACAGCTAAAAACCTTACTGAATTTTCCAAAGCACCTTCGAGTAATGATAAATTGCCTCGCACTCTGCCTATTGTGTTCTTCTCATATTGTCAGAGCCGCCGAATACCCTGCTCCACAGCCAACAACACCCCCACAGCAATTACAGATTTTATCCAGCACCGATGAAGGCGTCATGAAGTCATTAATCGCAGATTTTCAGCGTCAACAACCTACCGTCGCCGTTGAGTACATCGACCTGAACTCCGTTCCCCTCTTTGAACGCTTTTTACAAGACTATGACAATAGCGCAACATCAGATCTTATCATTAGCTCTGCCATGGATTTGCAAATTAAGCTAGTCAACGACGGTTATGCCGCCACCCATTATTCGGAACGATTGCAATGGTTACCAGAATGGGCGCAGTGGCGACAGCAGGCGTTTGGCTTTACCTCTGAACCCGCCGTCATGGTGTATAACAAGCAACTCCTAAGGGGCACGGATATTCCACAAAATCGCTTTGAACTCATTGAACTACTGCGGGATCAAACTTCACGCTTTAAAGGACGTATTGGTACTTATGATATTCAACGCAGCGGCTTGGGCTACCTATTTGCCTCACAAGATGCACAGCAAGCCAGCACTTGGGGACGATTGACTGAAAACCTCAACTCAGTGAAAGTAAAACTCTATGACAGCACCAGCCAAATGCTCAATGCAGTACGCAGTGGCGAATTACTTTTAAGCTACAATGTACTTGGCTCCTACGCCGCGTCTGCGGTCAATGACTCTAAAGAACTGGGCATGATCTTGTCAGGTGACTACACGCTTGCCATGTCACGTATCGCATTCGTCTCTAAACGTGCGCGCAACCCTATCGTGGGGCATCAGTTTTTAGATTATTTGCTATCCGAAAGAGGCCAACGCTTGCTGGCTATCGAAGCAAAACTCTACCCCATACACCCCAACGTCACAGGCAAAGCAACCCTCACCGGACTGCAACAGGCAACACGTAATCGTGGCCCGTTAAAACTCATCAAACTTGGCCCTGCACTGCTCACTTACCAAGATAAAATGAAGAAAGAAAACTTCTTAAGCGAATGGCG
>JBMZDT010000319.1:0-3411 GCA_049614505.1 Leucothrix sp. | reverse complement strand
GCAGACGTGGCTTACTCACACCGGCACAAAATTCAGGAATTTCTACTGGGGCACGATCCCATGTTTTACCGGCATCTTTTGTACGCCAAAGTACTGCGCGAGATGGCGCACCCGTACCGACAAAAATACGCTGGGAATCATTCGGATCCACGGCCACTTTCCAGACCGTCTCACCGTTAAAAGGTGAATCAATTTGGGTCCATTTAGCGCCCGCGTCTTTACTGACACATAAGCCATTATCCGTACCGATGTACAAAGTGTCTGGGGCTTTAGGATCAACGTCTAGTGAACGTGTAATCGCATCAAACTCAATATCTTGACCTAAGCCAAGACGGTGCCAAGTTTGCCCATTATCTGAGCTCTTTATAACGGCTTGGCCGACCGTAGAAACTAACATTGTTCCGCTCATGATTACGTCTCCTAGATGAAAATACCGCGAGTCAAACCGCCATCGATACCGATTGACTCACCGGTCACTGCACCTGCTTTTGGTGATACTAAGTAGCCAATCAAATAGGCAATTTCAACTGGAGCTAATGTGCGACGAATCGGCGTTACATCAATATAGCCTTGCTCAACTTCTTGCGGCGTTTTGTTTTGTAGCTTGCCTTCGCGCTCGTAAAGCTCTTGGATGTGAGGCGTATCCACCACACCTGGATGAATGATGTTACAAGTAATGCCATGCGGGCCCAGCTGATCTGATAGATTCTTAGTCATATGAACGATCGCAAGGTTGCGCATACCTGACATAACTTTACTGCTACGACCGGTTAAACCACCAATGTTTACAATACGGCCAAAGCCTTGTTTCTTCATGTAAGGTGTTACCGCTTTAGCACAGCGGAAGTAACCAATAACCTTGGTGTCTAAGTCACCAAGTAGCTCATGATCATTTGCAAATTCAATAGAGTTACGCACAACACCAGACGGTGCAGCAGCGCCATTGACTAGGATATCAATGCGACCAAACTCTTTTGCAGAAGCTGCAACCATCGCTTCTACTGAATCCATATCTGTAGTGTCACATACAACGGGCAACACTCGGCGACCAGTGGCTTGAGAAATTTCTGCAGCGGTTTTTTCTAAAACAGACATCGTGCGAGAACAAATAACGACATCACAACCTTCTTCTGCAAGAAACATAGCGACGTCTTTGCCAATCCCCATACCACCGCCTGTTACGATAGCTACTTTATCTTTTAATTCTAAATTCATGACCTAACCCTCTACTGACTATTAACCTAAATTGACAAAAACACTTTTCGTTTCCGTATAGGCATCAATGACATTTTTACCCATTTCTCGACCCCAACCAGATTGCTTATAGCCACCGAAAGGCGAAGCAGGGTCGACAACATTCCAACAGTTAATCCATACAGAACCAGCTTTCAAACGGCTTGCAATGGTATGTGCCTGTGTAAGATCGTTGGTCCACAAACCGGCAGCTAGGCCAAATGGTGTGTCATTTGCTCGATGCACCAATTCATCCACATCTGACCAACTCATTACCGTCACGACTGGACCAAAGATTTCTTCTCGTGCAATACGCGCTTGCTCTTGTTTATCCAAGAAAACGGTAGGAGACATAAAATGCCCCTCACCCAATTCACTTGGTTTTTGACCTCCGCATACCAACTCAGCACCTTCAGAAACCGCACCATCGATGTAATCTTTAACAATATTGAACTGAGCGGATGAGACCAAAGGTCCCATAGTTGAGCGCGCATCAAGCCCTGGCCCGACTACATGTGCAGCGGCATGCTTACGAAGCTCTTCTAATGTTTGATCCAACACACTTTCATGAACATACAATCGAGAGGCTGCCGTACACACTTGGCCTTGGTTATAAAAAATGCCATCAGCTGCACCTTTCGCGGCTTTGATGATGTTTGCATCAGGCAAAATAATATTTGGGGATTTGCCACCAAGCTCGAGAGAGACCTTTTTCATGTTGCCAACAGCACTTTGGGCAATCAAACGACCCACACCGGTAGAACCTGTAAAAGCGATCTTATCGACATCAGGGTGTGCTGCCAGTGGCGCACCCGCACCTGCACCGAATCCTGTTAAGACATTTACTACACCACTTGGAATACCTGCACGAGCCACTAATTCAGCCAAACGTAGAGCTGAAAGAGGCGTTTGCTCTGCTGGTTTCAATATGGCTGTACAACCCGTCGCAAGCGCAGGGCCTAGCTTCCAGGCACACATAGAAAGTGGAAAGTTCCAAGGCACAATCAGTGCACACACACCGACTGGCTCTTTCACTGTGTAGTTCAACATACGCTCACCCGTGCGCGGTGAAACCGGGATCGTGCTGCCCTCAATTTTGGAAGGCCAGCCAGCAAAGTAACGAATGATGCTCGCCGTAATGACTACCTCGCCATTTTTAGCATTGCTGTAAGGTTTGCCGTTCTCTAAAGAAATAATCTGACCTAAATTCTCAGCATCTTCTTCAATCAAGTCAGCTAAACGCAGCATGAAACGCGTGCGATCAGAAGGACTCACTCGCCCCCAATCGCCTTCTAGCGCTTGTCGAGCCGCACTGACCGCACGATCAACATCTTCCGATTGGGCATCTGCTACACTCGCAATGGTTTCAAGGGTCGCTGGATTTTCTACCGTAAAAGCTTTACCTGCTGCAGCGTCAACCCACTCTCCGCCTACAAACAAACGCTTAGGGTTTTCAAGGAATCGCTTTACTTCTGGAAACAGATCCATCGTACTCATGGTCAACCTCACAAAGACATTTCAATTAGACGAGGGGCTTTAGAATCACAGGCATCTTTAAGAGCGCGCGCTAATTCTGCATTGGTTTCAACACGTACTGCATCAACACCATACCCTTTGGATAGAGCTAACCAATCCACTCGTGGTTTATCCAACACTGTCAAAGCCACTGAATTGGCACCGAACTCTTTCACACCGTACCGACGAAGCTCATTCTGCAAAATGTTGTATTTATGGTTGGCTGCAATCAGGATCACCACTGGTAAGTTCTCGCGAGCGATGCTCCATAAAGTTTGAATGGTGTATTGCGCGCTACCATCGGACTGAAGGCAAACTACGGTATTACCTGGTTCTGCTAACGCGGCACCAAAGCCTGCTGGCAAACCCTGACCGATGGCCCCACCTGTATTGGTAATTACACGATGACGGGCAGACAAAGCTGACTCAGTAAAGAAAGGATAGCCACAGGTGCCGCCTTCAACTGAGACGATGCAGTCATCTGGCAAGCCAGCTGCAACCACTTTACCAATCGAGATCGGTGACAAAGCTTCTTCACCCTTAGGTAAGTCAATTGTGCCAGTTAGGTCTTTATGCTCCGGCGCATTCAGTAGTTCGGCTAAGGCTTCCATCGCACCAGATACGTCTTCACCTACTTCTGCTAACGTAACTAATCGATCTACC
>JBMZDT010000318.1:0-3426 GCA_049614505.1 Leucothrix sp. | reverse complement strand
CAATACATGATCCTCGCAAATGCTAACAATCATCCGGGCCTGGTGAAGTGGAGTGACAATATTAGGCAACTTGAATCTCTGCAGCAGCACGATTTGCTCACCGAAGAACGGGCAAACCAACTGGCCACAACCTACCGTACCTTACGCAATCATGTACATCGTTTAGCTTTGCAGGAGCAAAAAGCCTTTGTACCAAAGCAAAAGTTTAAGGCGGAAAAAGAATTTATCCGCCAGTGTTGGACTGATTTGATTGTCTGACCCGTAAAATTAAGCGTGATCAAAGTCCCCCCTCAAAAAGGGAAGTGAGGAGACTTAACAATTTTATTCTATCTGTCAAACAGCTGCTGAGGTTTATGCAGCCACAACAATCAGGTGAAGTTCAACTGACAAACCGACATTCTTCCCTGAATAGTTGTACGCCAGCGACCTGTCCAGCGAGCCTTGTTTTGCTGTGCCATTTGTTGGCATCTATTTTTTGCATGATTTTGGTTCTTAATAAAACCGGCGTCTAACTCACGAACACTGTAATCTAACTGGCATACAGACTGTCTGGTATGGCTATCTGTTCTATATTGCCCCGTCCAGCGCGCCCGATACTTTTGCGCCAGTGTGGGGCAAACACTTGTTGCTTCCTGTTTGTTGCTTAACTGGCGCCCTGCATTAATATCCCGCACCAAGACCTCCAGCTCACAAACCGCCATATCACCTGAAGCAATTGACCACCATTGTCCCGTCCAACGTGCTCTGTTTTGCCTGGCCAGATATGTACATTTTTTCTGCGCCTCAGCATCATTTGCGATCGGCCCCGCCTCTAGTGGCTTTTTAATCTGGCTGGCTGCAAATGCAGAACCAGACACCAGGCATGTAAACAACAGGGAAGTAACACAGCTGACCTTTAGGTCCTTACGCTGAATATTCATTACACACTACTCCTGATAAGGTTTATTTTCAGATAATGACTATTGTAGTACAGCATATTTATTTTATAGCTTTGAGACAGTGTAACGGAAAACAGGCTTATTGGTTGACGATGATTTCTACAACAATTCCTTGACCAGATAAGCGGTTCCCTTAATTTACGCATCCTGCAAAGCAACGCTAACTTTTCAGTTATACTAGGCGTCTAAGCCACCATGACAGCTTCAATGTAAAAGGAAGATACACAGTGGAATACTTGCTTATTACAGCGTTTATCATCGGCCTACTCTTGTTTGTCCTGAGTTGGTTGCGGGTAGTTTTTGCCGGTTTTGGCCACCATTTTGTCACAGGCATCGTCTCAGCGATTCCGGTGATCAATCTTTTAGTTTTACCCAGCCTCTGGCATAAAGTTTACGCTTGGGTTTTAGCGGGTATTATTGGCTTGCTGGTTGCTGTTGGCTGCTGGTATTCCGGTGCAGATCAACATGTGTACCGGTACGCTTATGATGCTGGGATAAATGTGCCTGCCCCACAACAAACATCACAAACTGAAGGTCATAACCTGGACTTCGGTAAGTCCAAGCAAACGACTACTGTTATGGATAGTGACACGCCTGCCATCCCGCTACCGTCTGGCAAAGAGTTACCTAAAAATGCCCTGTATCGGATGTCTTACCAAAAGGTTGATGCAAATAAACTAGGCCAGTATGCTGGACGTTATGTGCGCCTAACCCGTATTGATCGCAAAAAATTTGAAGGTAAGGTATTGGGGGCTGATGATAAAGGTATCATTATTGAGCGCCGGGTAAATGGTGGGGTTATTGAGCAGAAAGTCAATTTCAGCGATATAACCGAATCGGAAGTCATGAGTAAAAAGTAAAATTATGCAATGCTTTATCTATCGTAGCAAAAAAAAGCAAAACACTTATTTGTTCCTACCAAAACAAGATGATTTCTCTGGTGTGCCAGAGTCATTGCTCAAACTATTTGGTGAAGCTGAGTTTTCTTTTCACTTTGAGTTGGAGCCTGAGCGCAAATTGGTGCTTGCTGATGCGCAAGAGGTGATACGTAATATCGCAGACAATGGTTTTTTCCTGCAATTACCTCCTGGCGATGAAAAACACATCACGCCACATTAATTTCATAACTTCTAGCTCCCATGACGATTAAAGCATTTTGCAACCACACACCAACTATTGACACCTCTGCTTTTGTTGACGATATGGCTTATGTCAGCGGGCAAACTACCATCGGAGCTGACAGCTCGGTTTGGCCAATGGCCGTGATTCGCGGCGATGTGAACACGATCACTATTGGCAAGCGCACAAATGTACAAGATGGTGCCGTTCTCCATGTGACTCACGATGGGCCATATACAAAATCTGGCGGGCAATCACTGAAGATAGGAAATGATGTAACCATTGGGCACAAGGCCGTTCTGCACGCCTGTGCTATTGGCAATCGCTGCCTGATTGGCATGAATGCAACTATCCTTGATGGCGCAGTCATTGAAGATAATACGATGGTTGGTGCCGCAAGCCTGGTCACACCCGGCAAAACATTGGAAAGCGGTTTTCTATGGATGGGTAGTCCAGTGAAAAAAGTACGGCCTCTGACTGCAAAAGAAATCGAGTGGCTGAGTTATTCGGCCAGCCACTATGTGACGCTGGCCCAAAAAACACAAGCCTGAACAGATTTTCAAATGCCAGACCTTCCCATCAACTAACCAATCAGCTTAATCCAGAGCCAAAACAATCTTATTGATTGTATCTTTCCGAACCCAGAACTGCCGTGTGCGTCTAATGTCTTCATGCTCAGCGACCGCCTCATAGAACCCGGGCGGAATACTAATTGATTTAGCATGTAAGCGGTACTTGCCAACCTGCTGGCGTTGATTATTTTCGAGGCGAAACACCTTCCAAAGCATCGGTTTAAACAAAGGCTGATCATTCTTGGTCGCAAAAAGGTTCACCTTACCAACCGGAATATTGATCGCATTCTTGACGGTTTGTCCTGGCTTTAAGCGAATCTCTTTGTGCAAAGGAAGATCCCTCAACACCGCTTTGACCAGATAATTATCTGCCGGAAGTAGTTCATCAAATTGAGATTGATGGCTGATCGTAAATTTACGTTGTTCAGAACCGACTAATAGCCAGTCTACCACCTGATTAGAACTGAGCTGCAAACGCGCTAGATTCGCACGAAAATAGGGCTGTATACGCTTTCCATTCGATACATTGACTTCTTTAGACGTAGTAAACTTACCAATAGTTAACGTTACTGTATAGCTACCTTCAGGAAGGTTAAGCGCCTGCATTCTGCCATACCGTTTTTTTACAATTTCTGCGCTCCCATTTTTGATAACCGTCCAATGGATTCGCTCATTAGCGATTTGCAAATCTTTAGGAATACTTACTTGGAGTTGCAAGTTTTTATCAGCAAAATGGCCTTTGCTTACAGCATTTACCACATTAAAGCCTGTAGCTTTTAGGGTTGCTAACTCGATCT
>JBMZDT010000317.1:0-3464 GCA_049614505.1 Leucothrix sp. | reverse complement strand
GCCAATAAAGACTCAGGAATTGCCCCATAAATCAAATTAATAATATAAATACGAAAGAGAAGTTAGTTAGATTAGCTACCAATGATTTTACAAGCTAATCAAACGCTGCCTGATTCTAGGCTGAGAAGTCTTCGGCGATAACCATATTGCCAGAAAAGATTTACCAAACTGTTGATCAGCAATACCACCAATTTTTTTACCATTATAAGTAAAGTAGTTTTGCCCCTGCGCATTTACCTGAAAAGCCAGCCGGTCTCCTCGGCGAATTGATGGCCAAAGATTACTTAACTGTCTTATCCACTTTTGACGACGGCCCTGTGGAATCCCTAAACCTCTCCACTCATTATCTGTCGCAGCCAATAGATCCTGTCTATCAATATTGCGTCTATATAAAATATCCAGCATCTGCGGATACCTATTTTCTTGATACCGCCCGTCAGTCGTTTTGAGTGTAACACGGTATAGAGGAAACATTAACCAACGCATTTCAGCCTGTCCAACGATTTTTAATTCCGCTGACCTCGCTACATGACCTTCACCAGACCATAGTGGGCTAGCCAATAACATTAATAATAATCCCATTAAATAGTTTTTAAGTGGCATGTGTCGACTCCAGAAATTAGCAGTTTAAAGCGCACAACCATGCTTCAAGTGATGTCAAAACAACGTGAAAATCGATACGGCTGCCGCTTGACTAATCATCGAAGCGCTCTGCGCTAAAACCATCAATATTGATATCAGTCGTTTGTTCGGTCATTTGTTGGGCGAGCAGCTTACCCGTAATGGGGCCAGTGTTTAGACCAATATGCCCATGGCCAAATGCGAACCAAAGATTATTATGCTTCGGTGCAGGGCCAATCACAGGCTTACCATCAGGAAATGATGGCCGAGTTCCACGCCAAGGCGCTGCTTCTGTTTCTCCATTCACGCCAATTGCCTCAGACACTTTGGGCCGTAGTGCATCGAGCTGAGAGTAGTTTGATGCTGCATCACGATCATTCAACTCCACGCCACAGGTGACCCGTAGGCCTTGCTCCATGGGTGTCATCACATAAGCACCGTCCACATCATGCACAGAGTGATACAAGGTATTACCTTCTGCTAGACTAAAATGTAAGTGGTATCCGCGTTCAGCACCCAGCGGGAGTTGATAACCTAACGGTTTCAGTATTTCCTGAGACCAAGGCCCTAGCGCTATCACAACCGAGTCTGCTTCAATAACCTGCTGATCCAACTGCACCCTAAAACCGTTGGTCTGCGGGTCAATTGAACGAATTTTTTGCTGTTTAAACTGACCGCCAATACTCACAAAATAATCAGCATACTCACGAATAAGGGCGGGAGGATTATTGATAAAGCCATCGCCTTTAATCCACATACCACTGGCAAAAATGGGGCTCAGTGAGGGCTCAAGATCGCGCAGCTCAGCGATCGTTAGCATCGCAACTTCTGCACCATGATTTGCTAATGCACGGTGCTCAAAGCTTAACTCCTGATTGGAGCGTTCCTCGCGATACACCTTAAGCCAACCTGTTTCCGTATAACGACTGGCGTTTCCAGCCAACCCCATCAACTGCTTATGCGCATCGCCTGCTGCGCTAATCAATAAATTCAGATCATCTGCATTGCGCATTGCCGGCTGCTCTTTAGCCTGTGCAAAAAAATCTTTGAGCCAGCTGAGATGCCGCATGCAATAGGACATGTTGTAACGTACAGCAGGGTGTAGGTTACTCATATAAGCGGGCAGTGACTTGAGCATATCAGGATTGTTCAGTGGCACCATAGAACCGCTGCTGATCACGCCCGCGTTACCATAAGAAGTTTCGCTGGCAGGTGGCTTAGCGTCTACCAAGGTCACGTTCCAGCCTTTTAACTGTAGATGAAGTGCAGTTGATACACCGACTGAACCAGCACCTAGCACACAAACCCGTTTACTCATACTAATCCTGTTGCAATTTCTCGGCAATCCAGATCACATGCTGCGCTGTGCTGTCTGCTGTTGCCTGCACATTACGTTGTTCCACCATAAAACCAGCACGCACCAACTTTCCTTTAAGCGTCTCACTGGCCACGGGTGACCAGATGGCGAGCACTCCCATCGGCTCTAACGCTTCAAAGCAAGCACTGAGCCCTGAAAAGGTATAAAGCCAGTCATTCTCTTTAAATATCAGATCTTCTGGGCCATTATCTGTATCAAGCAAGATGGCATCAAAACGCTGCTGCTTAGCCCGCAAAATCCGCGCAATATCCAAGTCATTCACATTCACTCTGGGATCGTCAATTGGAAAACCCAACGGCTTGCCTAACTCCCCACGATGCCACTCTTGAACTTCAGGCAGCCATTCTGACACCACAATACTGGCTTGGAGATTAATCTGCTTTAGTAGCTCTACTAACGTGTAACCCAAGCCAAAACCACTCATTAGCACTTTGGGCTGGAAACGTTTGGCAATGATTTTAGCGGGAAGCTGCGCCAATGCCTGACGAGACAACTGGCTTGAGGCATCAACCCACCCTGGCTTGCTGGGGTCAGTTGTTAATAAAAACCGATCTTCCTGACTAAACAGATACAGCGTCCCTTGATCACGAGGCAAACTCGCAGAACCCAGTAGTGTTGCGTCATCCATGATTGCAATCCCCCAAAAAGTTTTCAAGCATACAGGATGAAAGCAAGGAGATAAAAATGAAAATGCCGGAATACCCGAAAGTAAACCGGCAATTATTATTGTTATTATTCTGAGCGAGCCATGTAGGCTGGCTTACCAAACAGTATACTGCTGCACGTTAACCAGCTAAGCCATTCAACTTTTCTTTCAACGGCTCAATAACACTTCCTAGTACCGCGCCTACCCCAGGAATAGCCATTACGCTGTCTAACATTGGCAATACTTTCCCTAGCGCACTGGCTAGCACTGGCTTGGCAGCATCCGGCAGCTTGTCAGCCATCGACGCAACACCGTCTAATTTACTACTAAAGTCAGTTAGTGCAGGAATCGCGGCCTTGGCCGACTCAACGTCTGTAATCTTGCTGAGACTTTCCGTTGCTGAGCCAAACATTCCCGTAATATTGGTCGTCATATCGCCACCCACCATGCCGCTGACAGCCGACGTTGCTGAGCCAACCGCTCCTGAGACATCCGGTGATGAACCACCAAATTGCTTCCAACCAAAGAATGCTAAAACAGCTAAAACCAGTGGGATAATTAACTTTTTAATCCAAGAACCGCCTGCTGAGGCAGCATCACCTGCAGCGTTACTCATAGAACCCGCTACCCCACTCATTGCACCTGTAGCTGAACCTGCAATATTTGATGCGCTACTGGCAACATCGCCCGCTGCCTCTGAAATAGACCCTGTTACACCATCTACTGCGCCACTGGCCATATCACCTAAGCCACCAGCCGCCTCTGAAATAGACCCTGTTACGCCATCGACTGCACCAGCTAGCCCAGCAACGCCTGCCG
>JBMZDT010000316.1:0-3468 GCA_049614505.1 Leucothrix sp. | reverse complement strand
TGCTTGAACCGAGCCTCTGACACAAAGGCATAAGTGGTCGCATTTTCATTGACCTTGAGATGCCCATTTTGCCAATAAGGCGTACCCAGCAAGTTGGCTTGTGTTGAACTATCAATCAGCCAAGTCGGGGCATGCTGATGTAACAAACGCCATGAATCTAAAGCACTCTGAAGGTTAGCGAGTGGAGGACGGTAAGCAAACCAGCGCTTATCGTGTATCGCGCCCCATTCTTTAGCCAGCTGTCGCTGCTCTTTAACAACCCCTAAACGAAAGGGTAGCGACACCGCTGGGTATAAACCTGCTACCCTGGCCGCTGTCGAGTAATCATTATCCGGCGATATCGATTTTAAACGGTGCCAAGTTTTTTCAGGCCGTGCTAACTGTTGTTTAATTAATGTGTTAGAACAATCCGCAATAAATTGTTCAGGGGTTAGCCTAATTTGGTAGCGTGCCTGCCAGTCTAGTATGGATTTTAGAGGTACCGTCGCAAGTTCATACGATAATCCTTTTTTAGCCAACACCGCCATCGCCTGAAGCAGCTTATTTAGTTCAGCTTGCTGATTTATTTGATAGGTAATCAGACGGTTATGGCGTAGCCACGGCATATGAGCCAAGCGATTACCCAGCAAGGTGCCCGCATGTGTTAAGGCTAATCGATCCAATGTACGTAATGTGGCTACGCAGGGTACCATCTCGGTCTGAGGATGACGATCTAATGTTGTGCACGCACTTACTGTCATCAAAAAAACCAATACCACGATGACTCTGATCATAGGTAGATCACTCGACAGAACCCACGAAGTATTTGCTATGCTATCTGAACTTTGCATATGGTTTATACGTACAGTAGCCAAAACCCGATTCATAAGAGCACCTTTTTCATGTCATCAGCCAGTTACCCACATATTGATGTAGATCCAAGAAGCCCTGCGTTTTATCAAGACCCTTACAAGCTCTATGCAAAACACAGTGACCATCCACTATTTTATTGGAAACAATATGATATGTGGTGTGCTTCCAGCTTCGACTTGGTCAATGCTTTATTCCGAGATAAACGCTTTGGCCGCTGCTTGCCTGATGAATTGGCGCCTCCAATCACAGAACAAACCCACCCACAGCACTTAGCAGATTTCAGGCTGACAGAAAAATACTCCTTACTCAACCTAGAAGCACCGGAACATACTCGCTTACGCTCGCTCATCAATCATGCGTTCATTAACCGGCAAATCGAAACACTTAGACCAGAAATCGAAACCTTTGCGCAGCAGCGGATTGACAGCTTTCGCAACGACAAACAAACCGATCTCTTAACCCATTATGCTATGCCCATTCCTGCAACCATTATTGCAAGAATGCTCGGCGTACCTGACTCAAAAGTTCAGCACTTATTGGATTGGTCCCATGCCATGGTTAAGGTCTACACCTTGACGCAAAGCCATGATGAAGAAATAGCGGCGAACCAAGCGGCTATTGAATTTACGGACTATTTGCGGTCTTTGATTGCAGAACGTAGAGAGGCACCACAATCAGACCTACTCTCGCATCTAATAGAAGCAGAAATCGATGGTGAATCGTTAAGTGATGAGGAGCTTATTTCAACTGCCATTTTACTGTTGAACGCAGGCCATGAAGCTACAGTGCATCAAGCAGGCAATGCGATTAAGTGCATTCTTGAAAGCGGCTTAGACCCTAATAGATTGTTCGCAAGCCAAAAGCAAACACGTGCCACCATTGCTGAAGCGATGCGTTTTGATGCACCACTGCATTTATTTACTCGGTTTGCACTTGAAGACGTTTCAATAGAAGGCGTGGCATTTAAAGCCGGTGAGCAAGTCGCATTGCTATTGGGTGCGGCAAATCATGACCCCAAACGCTTTAACAAGGCAGATCAGTTTGACCCATTTCGCACGGACGGCGGTCATGTCTCATTAGGTGCTGGTATCCATTATTGCGTGGGCGCAATTTTGGCACGGCTTGAATTGGAAATTAGTATTCCATTGATTTTTCAAGAACTAAACAACTTGAAACTCGCAGGCACACCCAAATACAAAGATGCTTTTCACTTTCACGGTTTAGAACGTTTAGAAGTTACTTGGGATTAGGTAATGGGAAATTATTGAAGGGAGAGCAAAATACAGCACAAGCAGGGTAAAGAAAGGAGGAAATTTACCCCGCTCATGCCTCATCACACATCTTGCAGTTTAACTATGTAAGGAGATCTATGAAATCTACAGCTCTATTAAGCGCTATTTTTCATGAACAGAAGCTGAATTAACAATAAAATTGATGATATTAAACTGAATTTTGCGACAAACACATAATAAATGAATACTCCCCTGCAAAGTTAAGCCAGTTGAGCAAATCTGACTTCCTTCGCAGAGGAGTTTTGGCAGAAGCTTTTACCCGAGCCTTCTACCCTACTGTGCAGCTACTTACTAAGACCTTACAGCACATTAGGTTACCCCTAAGATGGCGCATTGTTACCAGCAATAACACCTCCCTAACGTGGCTGCAAGGGAGTTACTAAGCAGCAAAAGCAGTATGGTTAAAATATTATCACTCAGAAAATGACTGTTTGCTGAATCACCAATATCTTTCAGAGATTAGGTATGAGCGGTTGTTTCCGTTATGATAAGTGGCAGAACTAATACAATAATAAGAGGTACACACCCTTGACTGCACTTGCCAATATTAGCCTTGATGATATCCGAATTCGGCTCGATCAACGTTTATCCCACACAACCTCGGATCTTCCTTATCAAACGAACAAAGCACTTAAGCAAGCGGCGGTACTGGTACCCTTTGTTCAGGTGCGTGGTGCATGGCATTTATTGTTTATACAGCGTGCAATATATGAAAAAGATCGCCACAGTGGGCAAGTTGCTTTTGCTGGAGGAAAACATGAAGCGAGTGATGTGAGTCTACAGCACACGGCACTGCGGGAAGCTCACGAGGAAGTCGGTATTTTACCAGATGATGTCACCATTCTTGGTGAGCTGAATCATCATTACAGTATTAGTGATTTTCAGATTACACCAGTGGTTGCGACGTTGCCTTGGCCCTATGACTTAACCCTGCAAGTTACTGAAGTCGCTGCTGCATTTACCATGCCATTGCAGTGGTTAGCCAATCCCCAAAATTACCAAACCGAAACCCGTGATTTTAATGGTCAAAGCCATCCCGTCATTTATTTCAAAGAATATGAGGGTTACTTGCTGTGGGGGGCTACTGCTCGAATGACTACCTCACTAATAGCGCTGTTACAAAAAAGCTAAAATGATTATTATGGCAGCCTTAGTCACTGGAGTTTTTGCTCGTGCGCATCCCCCGATATTTTATCAATCAGCCACTTGATGTGAATCAACACTTGGCCCTACCTGATACCCTCCACCGCCATGCTATTCAGGTGTTACGAGGCAAAGTAGGTGACCCTATGATTTTATTTAATGGCCAAGGCGGTGAATACAA
>JBMZDT010000315.1:0-3471 GCA_049614505.1 Leucothrix sp. | reverse complement strand
GTTTCCACATGCGGCATCATGTCAGCAAATGCACGCAAACTTCCCATAAGCGTGTCTACTGTATCAAACAGTGGCTCTTTATCTTCCTGATTGTCTTTGTTATAGGCCAACGGTTGGCTTTTCATCAGTGTCATCAAGCTAATCATATTGCCATAAACCCGCCCTGTTTTACCCCTGACTAGCTCTGGTACATCAGGGTTTTTCTTTTGCGGCATAATCGATGAGCCCGTGCAAAAACGGTCTGGTAGATTGATAAAATCAAACTGTGCAGATGTCCAAAGCACCAATTCTTCTGAAAAACGCGACAGGTGCATCATGATCACACTCGCCGCTGAAGTGAATTCGATTGCAAAGTCACGGTCGCTCACACTGTCTAGAGAGTTGTTTGAAGGGCGCTCAAACGCTAATAGCTCCGATGTAAACATCCTATCTATCGGATAACTGGTACCTGCAAGGGCCGCAGCACCCAGTGGCATAATATTGATACGTTTGCGACAATCCTGTAGCCGCTCATAGTCACGCTGAAGCATCTCATACCATGCCATCATGTGGTGGCCAAAAGTAATGGGTTGAGCCACCTGTAAATGGGTAAATCCGGGCAAAATAGTCGCCGCTTCACGCGCTGCAACCTGAACCAATCCGAGCTGTAATCGTGTGATCTCATCGCTGATAAAATCGACCTGTTCGCGCAGCCATAAACGAATATCCGTTGCCACTTGATCATTTCTTGACCTACCCGTGTGAAGCTTCTTTCCCGCAATGCCTATGCGGTCGGTAAGCCTTGCTTCGATGTTCATGTGCACGTCTTCAAGCGCGACTGACCAGTCTACTTCACCTGCTTCCGCCTCTGCCCGAATCGCGGCCAAACCCTCATTAATCGATGCCAGCTCTTCAGCTGTCAGTAAGCCAACTTTATGCAACATTGCCGCATGTGCTTCAGACCCTTGGATGTCCTGATTGGCTAGTCGTTTATCGAAGGTTATTGACGCCGTAAACGCCTCTACAAACGCGTCTGTACTCTCCGAAAAACGACCACCCCATAGTTTATTTTCAGTCTCATTAGTGCTTGTTTCTAAAGTAGTTTTTGACATTTGCGTTAAGCTTCCAGCAAGTAAATTAGGGTTGATGAGCTTACCATAGTGTGGAACAATAGATAAGCGTTGAGTAATAGTCGACAGGCGATAATAAAACAACGATAGCTGTTTAAGAGACCCGACCAACGTAGGCAATAAGGCGACAACCTAATAACCGATTTAATACGGTTTAAGTAAAATAATAATAACAAACTAATGAGGTTTTTCTGAAGTCATTGCCAGCATTCTGGCTTGACCAAGAAACAGAATACTAATGCCAGCATCTGAAACTGATTCTAACAGCTTAGGTTTTTTACCTAATCTCTGCTCGCTAAAAGCGATACTGCGTGTTGCCATTGCTGCGGAAGTATTGGCGATGGTGCTGGCGTTAGCGGCAGCAGCAGAAACCTATCAGGCTTCACTGATGAAACTCATGATGACGTCATTGTTTGTACAGTGGGTGGTGCTTAGCTCAACCATGAGCCTTTGTCTTTACAATAAATTTATTAAGCGTAAAGACATCATGCAGATTGTTAGTGTAGCGGCTGGCATTGTAGCTTTTTTCACAATTTGCGCCTCTATGTTAACCATCATGGCAGACAGCTACGAAAAGGTCGGTGAAATCTTTTTCTGGGACACACCGTTTGTTTTCAGAAATCTTTTTATTGGCCTTGTAATCACCGCTTTAGCGCTACGCTACTTCTATGTGCAGCACCAACGTGATGCCCATGTAGTGGCGGATACCGATGCAAAATATGATGCCCTGCAATCCCGCATGCGCCCTCATTTTTTGTTTAACAGCCTCAACAGTATTGCGATGCTGGTACACCAAGACCCGCAGCAAGCTGAGGACGCGATTTTAGATTTGGCCGACATTTTTCGAACCACGCTGGATAGACGTAACCGTATTCCACTGCGTGAAGAGTTAGATGTAACCTTGCGTTACTTGCGAATGGAAGGCCTACGGCTTGGCAAACGACGTTTAAATGTGGTGTGGGATATGGATCGAAACACCTTACCATTTGATATGGAAATCCCACCACTGTTATTACAACCATTGGCCGAGAATGCTATCTATCACGGCATTCAACCGAGGGAAGAAGGCGGAACATTAGGCATTAGTTTATATGATGCGGGTGAGCGACTAGACATTGTTATCACAAACCCTGTTCCTCCGGATGGCACTAACACCCACCAAAAGGGAAACCATATCGCTCAAGAAAACCTTAAAAATCGCTTAAAGCTAGCTTATGGCAGCCGCGCAAACCTACAAATAAAACGATCGCGGCACCAGTACCGTGTCTCATTCTCGATTCCGAAGGAGTAATAATAATGACAATGAATATACTCGTCGTTGATGACGAAGAACTCGCTAGAAAAAGAATCCAAAGTCTGCTTGCAGAAAAATCAGACTATAACATATGTGCCGAAGCCGAAAACGGGGCGGAGGCATTAATGATGGTGGAACGGCATCAGCCGGACTTGATCCTACTGGACATTACGATGCCAGTCATGGATGGCCTTGAAGTAGCCAAGCACCTTGCTGGCATGCCTAATCCACCCGCCGTAATCTTCACGACCGCATACGGAGAATATGCGCTTGAAGCCTTTTCAACAAAAGCAACAGGGTATCTAATGAAACCAATAAGACAAGAACAATTATTAAAAAGTCTGGAACAAGCCCGTTCATTAAATCGCGCACAACGCTCAGAAATTTTAGAGCGCACGGATGACGCAATGGCAAACCGCAAGCACATTTGCGCACGTCGTCGTGGCAATCTTGAGCTCATCCCCATCGAAGATGTTTACTACTTCCAAGCGGACCAAAAGTACGTCACCGTTCGCCACAAAGAAGGGGAAGTTATTATTGAGGAGTCATTAAAATCACTTGAGAATGACTTATCTGAGCGCTTCATTCGCATTCACCGCAACGCACTGGTTGCTAAAAGCCGCATCAGTGGCTTATCAAAGTCACCAATCGGCCGCGTTAAAGTGACCATCGATAAAATTGAAGATGAGCTAGAGGTTAGCCGTCGTCACGTTGCAGAGATTCGCCGTTTTGTCAGAGAGCGTTAATTTTTAGCGCCTATCCAAGCAAATAATTTGCTTATTTAATGGCCGACCAACAATGCAAACATAAGCATTGGTGTCGGCCATTTTTTATTGGCTCTCAGTGTTTTAAGCGTCTCGCGAATTTAGAGCTGAAAAACCTGCTTTAGTACCTTATTCATCAGGTAGCCATCCAGACGGTTGAAGATGTTGACCATGAACTTGATAAGCTGTCTCAATACCTTATTCATCAGGTAACCATCCAGACAGTCGGAATGGCTGGAGCAATTGGCTCAGGAGGTCTCAATACCTTATTCATCAGGTAACCATCCAGACCATTAGATCGATG
>JBMZDT010000314.1:0-3475 GCA_049614505.1 Leucothrix sp. | reverse complement strand
ACCAACTATCGGGCGGGCAACAGCAGCGCGTGATGATTGCAATGGCGCTGGTCAATGACCCTGAGCTGTTGATTGCGGATGAGCCAACCACGGCGCTGGATGTGACGATTCAGGCGCAGATTCTTGATCTGATTAATGGCTTAAAGCAAGAATTGGGTATGTCCGTGTTATTTATCACGCATGATCTTGCAATCGTGAAGCGTTTTTCAGATCGTGTTGTCGTCATGAAGTCCGGCGATATTATGGAGCAGGGCGATACGGCGACAATCTTTGCTAAGCCATCGCACCCTTACACCAAAGAATTACTGCAAACCTTGCACAAACGCCGCACCGATACAGTTGAGGCCCCAGCGAAAACTTTGATGGCAGTTAACGATCTCAAGGTTTGGTTCCCTATTCAAAAAGGCCTGTTTCGTAAAACGGTTGGGCATGTCAAAGCGGTGGATGGCATTTCATTTGAATTAAAGCAGGGGGAGTCGCTAGGGGTCGTTGGTGAGAGTGGTTCAGGTAAAACGACACTGGCCCATGCCATTTTAAAATTGGTTAAAAGTGAAGGAGATATTAGCTTTGACGGCCACGCAATGGCAGGTATGGATAACAATACCATGCGCCCATTTCGCCAGTCCATGCAGCTTATTTTCCAAGACCCTTATGGTAGCTTGAGCCCACGTATGTCGGTTGAAGAAATTATTGGCGAAGGGTTAGAGATACACAATATTGGTACGCCTGAAGAGCGCAATGCTAAAGTGACTGAAACCATGCAGCTAGTCGAGCTAGACCCTGCTTGGCGAGACCGCTACCCCAATGAGTTTTCAGGTGGGCAGCGGCAGCGGATCGCGATTGCTCGTGCACTCATTATGGAACCCAAACTGGTGATTTTGGACGAACCCACTTCGGCATTAGATCGTACCATTCAGATGCAAATTGTCGAATTACTATTAAAGCTACAGCGAGAAAAAGGACTGACCTATATCTTCATCACGCATGATTTAATGATTGTTCAAGCCATGTGTCATAACATTTTAGTGATGAAGCAAGGTAAGGTAGTTGAACAGGGCAGTACCGCTGAGATTTTTGATTACCCTAAAGAGGCGTACACACAAACTTTGCTTAGTGCTGCACAGAGTTGACTCGCATTAAGCGAGGATGCCTCAGTTAGGTTTAAGAGGACTGGCAATGCAAAGCTGGCCTTCCTCATTTCCAGTCAAATAAGTGACGATGCTCTTTGGGTACTTTTAGCCGTTCGCTTTTAGATACCAGCATCCGCTCTTGGTTATTGTAGTTAACGTAATCTCTAAACCACGGCCGTTGAAAAATTAAGGTCATGACGGGCCGTATCTTATCCTTCGATTGATTGGCCATGCCTTTATGTTGGATACGATAATCCATTAAAAAACAAGAACCGACGGGTACTGAGGGCGGGTCTTGGTGTGGCATCTTATTAGCAATATCAGTTGGCTGTAAGTGGGTGCCTTTATAGATTCGGGTTGCACCAACTTCTTCATTCATATCAATCAATGGAATCATGACGGACACAGCAAAGGGAGGCGGGCTTACGTTATTCTCTGGAAATAGTGCATGATGATCGCGGTGCCGTGATTGGTTCTTTGCACCGGGTAAGGAGGTGACGACTACCATGCTGCCGAGTATAAATTTATTACCCAATAATTGCTTCATAATGCGCATGATAATAGGTGGGGCGTAGACCTCGGGTTGGTTTACTGGCCCTTCTAACGGCAGGGTGATCATAAAGCGTTTATTGCCAACACGTAGGCTCTCTTTGGGTCGCCTTACCCGAAAAGCCTCTTGGTGTTGTTGGAAGATATAATGTCGGCAGGCTTCGATGAGCTCTCGGCTTAGTGAGTTTTCTAATAATACCGCTCCGTGTTCTCTGTATATTTTGGTGGCGAGTATTGTATTTTGTTTACTGCATACACCTTGTTGGCGCTCAAAGTCAGAGATTTTAATGGTTGGAAAAACATCGGGTTTTTGAGCATCTCTAATCGCGGTATCATTGTAATTTGGTAGATCTAACAACGGCTGTTTAAATGATTTTTGTAGCGCATTGAGCCTATTGTCACGTAGGTGCTTAAAATAGCTAGTTGCTAGCTGTTTAGCTTTAGGTTCGTCAGTTGATGAGACGGCATCAATAAAGTCCAAGAGGCTTTCAAGGCGCTTTGTGATGTTTTTTCCGATGGTTTTTCTTAGCCTGTCTCCAGCACTGGCGTAATGGGTAAAATCTAATAGGTAACTCAGGGTTCCAGCAACAATGCTGGCGGGCAAATTGTCACGTAACGTTTGCCGGTTGCTAATGTTACTTTTAACGAAGACATCAATGTACGCATCTAAGTGCTTCTTATCCGTTTGTTGTTGGGCCGACAAAGCATTTGGCGGTGCGAGCAGTGCAAGGTAAGGGCGTAAGCAACCGCTGAATTGGGCATGTAATGAGAGCCCAACTGGGCCCCATTTTGCATCGTCCCAATCAAAAATAGTCAGTGATTTATCTGGCCGTATGGCCATATTTGGAGGCCTTAGATCACAGTGATTGATTGTTTGAGGTAGGGTAGAAAGGTTTTGAAGTGCCGTCTCGAATAACGGAGTGAGACTGACAAACAGTGCATAATACTGGGCGGATTTGCTTTCACCTATGAAGTAATCTGCATTCACATAGCGAGGCTTGTTACTCAGCGCTTGTGGGTGTAGGAAGTTTAGAAAGTGCTGATAAATGTTGTCTGTTGCAAAGTGTGGAAGCTGGCTTAAACGAGTAGAGTGCTTGATGGCTTTTCGTTGCAGTTTTGCATAGCTTGTTAGCACGAGGTGCCTGTGTTTTGAACGGGACTGTAGTTCGCGACCTTTATGATGTGCCGCAACCATCACCGACAGTTCAGGGTTGTGTTTGATTATTGCTGGGACAGTGTGTTTAAAAAGCGTTGAAATATGCTTAGCATTTCTTATTTTCTGTGGTTCATGATGACCAAGCTGTTTTAAAAAATAGACTTGGTCGTTATCAAACACTTTCCAAGTTTTTGCCCAAGGGTGATTGAGTAGTAATACTAAGCTTGCATTGGGGAATGTTGTTTTAAACCATAAACTGGTTTCTAGTCCTAATCGGTTGTCACTGTTTTCTTTAGCTTTACAAGGTGACTGTTTGTTATTGGCTGTTTGCATAGGTCTCTATTGACTAATAATGGGGCCACTTATAGTGGATAAGTGACCCACAAAGTTGCAATACTGATTGTTGTATCATGTATTGCTGGTTTGGTTATTTAAGCGGACCAGTCATCGTCATAGTGAGGGATGCCAGCGACACCGCTGCCATCAGCGCTACCCATGCCGCCAGAGCCGTAGTGGCCAGAACCAGAGCCAGAGCCACCATTACCGCCGGAGCCTTTTCCAGATCCTTTGCCAGAGCCGCCTTTACCGCCGGAACCTTTACCTGATCCACCTTTACCGCCGGAGCCTTTACCAGAACCAC